>JASEGR010000062.1 GCA_030017955.1 Candidatus Eisenbacteria bacterium | reverse complement strand
TGCGCTCCCTGCAAGCATTGCTCCTTGATCTCTGAAAATTTTGGGGAAACTCCCATTGAATTTTGGTCTTGACAGGAAAGGTTTGATGTATTACATTGTATGACATGAGACCGTTAAGCGCAGTGACAATACGTCTGGACCGGGACCTTCAGCGACAGTTGGATCGGATCTGCAAGCAGGCGGGACGGACTCGAAGCGACATAGTTCGGGATGCGCTCCGAAGGCAGCTTGCGTTGCTCCAGTTTGAGCAACTTCGGCGGCAGGTTTTGCCGTTTGCGGAGGCGCGTGGATATTTGACGGATGAAGACGTGGTGGCCAAAATTTCGTGAGGATTTTCCTCGACACGAATGTGCTGGTCAGGTACCCATTCGTATTCTCGACCCCCGCGGATTCTGGGAGTACATGCGACGTCACCGCCGCACCCAATAACAGTGGTTCTCCAAGCATCTTGACCGCGCGACGCCGGGCGGTCTAGCCTTCCTCAGTGGTGCACACCGTCATACACGTCAAAAAGAGCACTGCAGAACATGAAGTTCTGAATAGGCGTTGGATCGCCGCCGCAAGAACAGCCGTATTGTGGCGAGGCTTACAGTCGTGATCGAGAGCACTGGGTCTTGAGCCACTTCGCCGGTGCTCAACAACCTTCTCACCGCTGTCGTCATAGACGACCAGGGTCCCATCCAAGCCGTATCCGCACCGACACCTCCGAACCGCAGAGACGATCAGGCACGCTGTAACGATTCCCGCGTACCTCAATATACGCGTCCCACGCCACTACTCGCCGCTCCTGGTAGCTCGTATCAAGTCGAACGCGCGGGAGCGCTCCCAGGGCCGATGCTTCACGCCTGAAACGCTCAATCCCCCGCTCCTTCACCGTCCCATGCACTCTCGGATCAGCCTCCTCGACGAGCCACCTCTCGGCAAGAGCGTTCATGTGCTCGAAACTCTCAAACGAACGGTACCGCTCGAAGAAGTTGTGCTTCACATATCCAACCATCCGTTCGTCCTTACCCTTTGTCCGTGCCCTCGGCGGCTTGCAGGCCCTGGGGATAGGCTCAGGAATGATCGAAATGCTCTGTTGCCGTGCTCTCGTACTTGCGTTAGTCTTGTCTCATGGGTGCAAGAAACAGGACCAAATGCAACGCCGAAAACGCTTCTCCTCTGGTAATTAGGGAAGACACCCGGCAGTATCGTCACGCCCTGAATATTCCCTGCACGCGGACGTGTCATTGCTCCCCCACCCACATCAACTGCATGACTGCGAAAGACTGGCTGAAATCCCAATTAGGGGTCTGGCAGTTTTTCTATGAATCACGAGACATAAGAGATAAGAACGCCCATCCCGCGACTTTCCCAATTTCGTTGTCGAAGAAAGTTATTGAGCTCTTCACGCATCAAGGAGAGCTTGTCCTCGTTCCCTTTGTCGGCAGCGGCACGACTCTAATAGCTGCAAACGACACCAACCGCAACGCAGTGGGCTTTGATTTGCAGACTCGTTACAGACATGAACAAGGGGGCAGAATCGAACAGTATTTGCCGAAACCGTTCGACTTGAACACTACTGCGTTACGGGGTCTTAAAACCTGGGAGGTGCGAGATGAGGGACTTGACCCCGGCAGAACTTGAACGACAGGATTATGTGGACAACGAAATCTACAGATTGGTTGTTGCTCTTGCCCCCAAAGAAGCAACTATACCGTGGAATATCGAAATGATCGGGGATATCAGAGACGAGTTGGAAGCCTGGGTCGTTAGCAAGCTGGCACTCTGCGGCGAACACGCGTTCTATCCGTATGTTAGCGAATAGAATAGAAGTCCACGAGACGGAAATCGAGGACATTCTGGTCGCAAGGCCAGAGCTCCTTATTCAGACCCACATAGAGATTGGAGTCGATTCCCTTCAATGAGTGAAATTCTAGAAATATTCCCCAGCGAACGACAAAAGCTGTACGATAGGTTTGCCGATAGACTGGAAACAGACTTCAACCTCAACCGCCAACTTGTGAGTTTCCAAGCGAACAAAGAAGAGCCGATATACCGCTGGTTTAAGTACAAAGAAGGTTTTTCCTCTGGCCTCGTGACGTATTTTCTCACCAAGTATTCAAACAAACCCGGCAAGGTCTTGGACCCATTCGCCGGAGTTGGCACAACTTTGTTTGCCGGGCAAGCACTGGGTTGGGAGCCCTACGGCATTGAACTTCTACCTGTCGGCGTTTTCGTTATGGAGACTCGGCAGGCACTGCGTGGAATCAATTCGGACGAACTGAAAAGGAGTCTCAGAAACCTTTGGTCGGACCTAGAAAAGATTGACAGCCACACGACTCACTTCACTCATATATCCATCACGAGAGACGCTTTCCCTGATGATACGGAAATCGCCCTCAACAGATTCCTGACTTATTGCAGCACGATCAAGAACAAAGAGATTCAAACCATACTCAGGTTCGCTGCATTCTCCATACTCGAAGAAGTAAGCTACACGAGGAAAGATGGACAGTACCTGAGGTGGGATTATCGTTCCAAGCGAGATTTGGCAGGAAAGTCTTTCAACAAGGGTAGAATAAGCACATTTGACCAAGCGTTGAAACACAAATTGCTTCAATTGCTTGCCGATCTCTCGCCTCAAAACGACTCTCTCTTTGACTTCGGTGAAAACAATGGGCACGATCAACACCCTGTAAACATCATTCAAGGTTCTTGCCTTGAAGAACTGCCCAAGTTCCAAGATGCTTCTTTCGACTTTGTTGTCACTTCCCCACCCTACTGTAATCGCTACGACTATACGAGGACTTACGCTCTGGAATTAGTCTATCTCGGCTGCGACTCCGATAGAGTCAGAAATCTTCGTCAAGAGCTTTTGTCCTGCACCGTCGAGAACAAAGAAAAGATAGACTATCTCAAGCAGTTGTACTCATCTACGGGAAGAAGCGACACTTTCGATAGGGTGCTCAGTATCTATGATTCCTCCACTGCAATGAAAGAGGTGAATTCTGTTCTTGACGAACTGAACAAACTTGAGAAGCTCAACAACACTAACATTCCAAGAATGGTGAGGAACTATTTCTTGGAGCTATGCTTCGTGATCTCCGAAATGGCTAGGGTTACAAAGAGGGGTGGTTACTGCGTAATGGTGAACGACAATGTTCGTTATGGAGGAGAGGAAATCCCAGTCGACCTCATCCTTTCAGAATTTGCAGAAGACTTTGGTTTCAACATCCAGAAGATCCTTGTACTGCCCAAAGGCAAGGGGAACAGTAGTCAACAGATGGGCAATTATGGACGCACCGAAATCCGCAAGTGTGTGTACCTATGGCAAAAGAGATGAGGCTCAGCATACCGATTAGATCTGCAGATGACTTGGTGACCTCCAGAGAGAAGACAAGAGCTGGTTTCATAGTGCTCGCTTTGGAAAAGAACTATTTGGCAGTTCCTTATGTCGAAGAAGCAAAGGCACTGAAATCCTTAGCCGGCAGGGTTTCTAGACCGAAAGACCTCCTCAAAGTAGAAGATCTCAGAGTTGGTCTGCTCACTGCATCTGGTTTGTCCGAGAAGTCTCTCAACTACTTGACCGAAGATGACAGGACGCTTGCGATAAAGGGTATGATCGAGAAGTTTCTTGAACCAGCGGGCGACAATTTCATCGATGAGCTTGTTTACCGTTACCTGCTAACAAAAGGAGACGCCTTAGGCGGTAAGGCCAGAAACTTGGCAGGTCTATTGGGCGAGAGAAAATTCCTACGCTCACTATTGTCAATCTTCAATCTTTCAGGAATCGATTACCAATGGAAAGATTATGACACGGACGCTTGGTTACCAAAACCAGAAGATGATACAGGAATCGAGAAGCGCATCAATGGATTCTTTTGGTCAAAAGATAAAGGCAATCGGCTTCTGATTATGAACATTACTGTTCCGGTAGTTAAGAAGAACGTTGACCTTTCACTTCTGGATGGAACAGTTGACGATTTAGGGAAAGGGAGGCAATCGCTCATACACGACGTTGATGCTTATGTAGCACTCGGAGAATTGAAAGGCGGTATTGATCCAGCAGGTGCAGATGAACATTGGAAGACTGCCAACTCTGCCTTGGAAAGAATACGAAAGAGCTTCAGCAAAAGGAAAAAGAAACCACGCACGTTCTTTGTTGGTGCAGCGATCGAAAACAATATGGCATCCGAAATCTTCAAACAATTGCGCTCCGGGTCCCTTGACAATGCTGCAAACCTTACCGACGATGAACAGTTGGCGTCGATCTGCGAGTGGATAGTGAACTTGTAGCTCGAGGACTTGTTTTCTGTTTCTCTCTCCGTGCCGCCACTTCATATGACAGCACCAACAGTGTCACTCGCTCTTTTGATGAGGAACTAGGCTGGATCGAACAGTACTTGACGGCCTGCTCGACTTGAACATTACTGCGTTCCAGGACCTCAGAGCCCGGGAGGTGTGGAGGTGAGGGACTTGACCCCGGCGGAACGGTAGCGCTTAGTTGCGGCCTCTTGGGCATCAACTTGAGCGCTTTGTCAACCTTCTCTCAACCAATCGGCCGGCAACATACTTGTGCAGAAGACTCGCAATCAGGGTCTGGTACGGAACACCTTCATCTGACTCAACTCCCTCCAGGTATTGTTTCGTCGCCTTACGGCTCGGGATGATAGTTTTCAAGAAGACCTCCCGGGCGCTTTCAACAAAAGGGACTAGATATGCGTAACCGTCAACGTTCACCACGAACAGCCCTAGATCTCGAATCCTACCAAAAACTTGACTACCGCGGCGCCGATGAGCGAATAGACGAGAAAGATGAGGATCCAGTGGACGTGCCAGAATAAGAGCGGGTAGGAAGCACCGGGGAAGCGGAGCTTGACGGTCTTGATGGGCGAGTTCTTGGGAATGGCTGGGAAGGCCGGGTGCAGGAAGGATTCAATAAAAGAAGAAGCAGCTCGTGTGCTCCCGATCATCCGGTAAGACGGCTCCGCAACGAGTGGAATCTTGTACTCATGGCCGTCGATTGAAATCGTGACGGTATGAGTTCCTGACGAATCGACTCTCAGTCGCCAATCAAGTTCACGCTCTTCACGGATGCGCACCGGGCCGGCGTCCAGTGACACTCCGGGGCTGCATGTGATGGAAGAGCTCACCGCATAGGGATCAGCGCCCCGTACCAGGCGGATCGTGACCAGGGTTGTTGAGCCTGGAGCAATGTACCTCCTTCCATATCGCTCATCCAACTGCATGAAGATTATTGCAGCGGGTATGATGATTACCAGGAACGGCACGACGATGTAGCGCAAGTATGCGAGATTTGCCTTTAGCGAATTCAAGAAAGCTCTGAAGATTGCCCCAAGGTCATCCTGGTAAATCCGCATCTCAAGTATGAACGACTTGAATCGATCCTTGGACTTCTTGATCTTCTCCTGATTGGATGTGAGCTTAAAAACAAATGCCATTCCAACGCCGGTCAGGAGCGAGAGCCACACCAGGCCAAGCGTATGGTGCGTCTTGCCGAAAGGCAGGACCAGCAAGTCAAGAAGCCAGGTTATGATCTTGGAAATGAAGTCCATAGCTTTAAGAATCAGGAAATATAGCCCAGGCCCTCGAGTTTCTTCTTGATCTCTTCGTCGGATGCAGAGTCATCGCCAATCTTCGATACTTCTCTCTCAAGAATATGGACTATGAACTCATCAACGGATGAATAGCCGGCAATACCGGCTACCTTCGTAAGTTTTGCAAGCAGTTCCTTATCAATCTTGATTTTCGGGCCGAACATTTGAGACCTCTCCCCTCTTGTCCGCACTTAGAAAATCGGACGGCTTGTCGCTGGAGCTTCCGATACTTTGATGTCGAACAGTGCCAGGATCGTGGCGGCGAAATCGCTCAGCCGTGGATCTTTCAAGCGTATCTTCCTGTTTGAAAGCAGGATGCCCGGGACTTCTTCGGGCGCCATGCAGTGGTCGCCGCTCCATTTGTCCATGTTGTCGCTGAAGACATCTTGCGTAAAATCTCCGAGCACCGATTCATCATCGCAGCGATACCCTCTCTTATAGCCAACAATAAGGTCAGGCGCGTTCTTGGCTTCATCGCCATGATAGACCTTGCTCGTGCGGTACACACTGTGAATTGGGAATTCGCCTGTCTTGGGGTCTTTCAGGGACAGGAGGTTTTTCGTAAGCTCATCGATAAACGCTTCATATTCGACTCCCTCTCTCACTGTCCCTTTCCCCTCACGCCCGCGAAGATTCACATAGAGACCGTTAAAACCAACCGCGTAGGCCTTCGTTTTCCTCCAATGTACATTCCTGAAAAAGTGCGACTTCTCAATCGCTGTGGGGTCGATCAGCTCCAGATAACCGTTTTTGTAAAGCCACGTATTAAGGTTAACCTTCCTGTACCAGGGCGAGAAGCCATGGTCTGACATGACGATGAGCGTTGCGTCGCGCGGAATTCGCTCAATCGTGTGCGCCAGAATGTTGTCCATATCGACGTAGAAATCCTCAAGCTGATTCTGATACTTGGCCGCCTCCAAAGTGTGAGCCGGATGTTTCGGATCCATGTTTCTCCACAGCATATGTTGGTTCAAGTCGAGCGTCGAAACGTAGAAAAAGAGCAGGCCTCCATTGTATTGGTCGAGGTAGTAGTCCAGCATTCTTAGGTGATCATCTAGAACAATCCTGGCCTGATGGATGTATTCGCCGTCATCGAGAATCCCCCATGCCAGCGCTTTCGTGTCTTCGGCTATACCTTGCGTGTAGAAATAGCCGATCTTTTTGTAGATCTCAGTTACGAATTTCGGCGGTGTCGAGAGCGGAAGTGCCGGGTGTGCAGGATCGATATTTATGGGGGAAACGTAGAGTCTGAGGTACGGGTCGATAGATTTGAGATAGAACAGACAGGTGCCTTTCAGAGTATGCAGGGGACCGATAATATTGAATGAGACCTCAACCCACGGACTCCACTCGCCCACTTTCAGCAGCAGCTCCGTCTTTCCGACCACGATTTTCGCTGCCTGGCTCTCTCTGTCCGTGTAAACGCTGAACGGCGCTTGAAGCTTGGGCTTGTCAATCTTCAGGGTGTTCTCAGGGCCGACAAGAGTCGCGCTGAATTTGTTGTCCTCGACTGTGATTGGATAGATCTGGCCGCCGGAAACGTCCAGCGAGGCAAACTCAGGGTCATCAGTGAAAAAAGAGAAAGTGCCATAAGTGCCGACGAGATCCGGCGTGCCCAAACCTGCAAGGGTCCGGCCTTTGCACGGAGCCGGAGGGAAATTGGATGGCAACCTCGATATCGTGTACGGTACCTTGTGTTCGTCGAGCGTCTGCCAGAACGCTTTGCCTTTTCTCAGAAGGGTTACTTTGCCCGCTGAAACCGGAATTGCCCAACCGCCGATCTTTATCACCCGTCCCGGCTCATCAACATGAGAGAGGGAAAAAGCAGGCAGGTAATTCTTGGGATCCCTGGTGATGTAGTCAAAGATGCCGTGTCCGCCCGGATCCAAACCGGTAATGAAGTTTGACCATGCGACAGGACTCTGGGGAGGTATGCTCGTTCCAAGGGTGGAGAATGATCCTTCCTGCATGAGTTCTTGAAAGGCCGGCATGCGCCCTTTCTCGACGAACTTCTTCAAGAGAATCGGGTCCATCCCGTCGATCCCGAGAATCACGACGCTCCTCGGATGCCGCGAAGCCCCTGCTGGACCAACCGGAGGGAGACCGCCGTCAATACACAGCAGGGAAATCCCGACAAGCACGAGCTTCCAGAGCTTCGTTTTCCCCACGTTCCTAGTCAACATCGCCTGACATCTCCCGCAATTTCAACTTTCCTATTTCGACCTTCATCGCCCGTTAAAGAATATCCTTGCCAGTCATGTATTTCGGCGGCTCAATGCCGAAGAGTTTCAGAATTGTTGGGGCCATGTCCACGATATTCGGGGCAGCTTCGCTGACCTTCAAATTGGAAAACAGAATTCCGGGGACTGCCTTGGGATCGATGCAATGATCCCCGCTCCAGCTCTTTTCATTGTTTTCGATTGTTTTGTCCGTCACTTTTCCCCTCGCGCAATCCCAGGATATCCTGAAACCTTCCATGAGACCTACGATGAGATCAGGGCCTTCAGCGCGATATGGGCCGGTGAAGTCCTTGGCCGTGTCATAGATGCGGCCGACGACCCGCTTGCCGTCGCTCTCCTCTGCAAGTGTCATTAGCTTTGATTTGATCTCCTCCTTCAGAGCATCTGCTTCCGAGACGCTGACGATTCCGTGACGCTCCCTGCCTTTCCGGTTTATGTACATTCCTCCGAGGCCGAGCGCGTAGGCCTTTGTCGCTGCCCAGTCAACGTCCCGCAGATACTCGTCCCCTTTGGTGTCAGTCTTCAGAGTGAGATATCCGTGCTTCTTAAGCCATGCGTTCAAATCAACGCCTCTTTTGAAGGCCTTGAAACCGTGATCGGAGATTACGAATAGAGCCGTCTTCTCATTAACGAATGCCATGGTTCTCCCAAGGAGTTTGTCCATTTCACGGTACATGTCATAGAGAACTTCCCGGTGCTTCAATGTTTCATCGCGGGGCCCGCTTTCATCGACAAGATATCTGAAGAACATATGCTGTATGCGGTCGCTCAGGTCAAAGACGCACGTAATGAGACCTCTGTTCAGCTTCTTGAGAGAATCAATGAACATTGTTTCACGTTCACGGTGAAAGAGATAGGCCTGCCGAATGAACGCTTCATCGTCCAGAACTTTCTCATTCACTGCCCACGTGTCTTCGGCCAGACCCAGCGTACCAAAAGGTCCCTGGCGTTTCGCGAGATACATCGAGTAGAAGGAAGGGTATGAGATAGGCATGGCGGGTTTGTCCGGATCGATGTGGATCGGCGAGACATAGAGGCCAAAGTCCGGGTCAATGCGCGTGATATAGAATCGCGCAATTCCGTGAAACTTGATGCCGGGAGCCGCCTTGAAGGTGAGCCGGATCCACGGAGAATACCCACGTTCATGCAGGAAGAATTGCTGACCGGATATCTTGATAAGAGCGCCGCGCTTTTCTTTTTCAACGCGTATTTCAAGAGGAAGTTCCAGTGTTCCATCCGAGACAGGACTCTCAGGACCTGGAAGGGACGCACTAAGCGTACCGCCGTTTTTCTTGAGCGTGACGATCATGCCGCCGATTTTCTCATCTGATTCTCTCTCACAGAAGTAGGTGAACGACCCCATTGTGCCGCGAAGGTCGGGCACGCACATGCCGGAGAGCATCACGCCATTGAATTTCTCCGGAGGAAACGTTATGGGAACCCTGAGCACGATGCTGAAGACTCCGTAATCGCTCAACACCTTCCAGAAACTTCTGCTTTTCCGCAAGAAACGGACACTGCTTTTCCCAAGAGGTATCCTGAAACGCCAGAGCTTCAGGGACTTCCTGGATGCACTGACGCTGCTCGATGAAAGCACCGGGGCGTAGTTTCTCGGGTCTCTCGCGAGAAAATCGAAGATTGCATGCCGCGACGCATCAACTCCCGTGCTGAACGTGGACCATGCGACCGGAGACATCGCGGGAACCGACGTGCCCAGCCGTCTGAAACTTCCCTCCGATTTCAGCCGTGAGAAATTGGGAAGATCGCCCGAGGACATGAGGCGCTCACAGATGTCTGGGTCGAGGCCGTCCAGTCCGAGGATGATTACCTTCTTAACACGCGGGTTGCCCGGAATTTTCTTGCGTCTGACCTTCCTGACGAGCATTCGCAGGGGAAAGGTCAGGAGAGCAAAAAAGGCGGCGAAGAAAGCGATGACAAAGGAAAGGAACGATGACACCAGGGCGAAACCTGCACCCGGGCCGATGTACGCATACGACAACGCCGGTATCGCAAGTATCAAGAAGAAGGCAGAGATGAAAACGTATTTCTTGAGCGATCTCCTAGATTTCAACTCCAAGGCTCCTGAGTATTTTCCCTGGGACATCTACGATGTTCAGTTCCCGGCCATCTTCGAGCAGGGACTTATCGAGCGAAAAGAAGAATGCATTGTCCCATGTGTGCATTCCCTGAAGCCGCCTTTCACCAAGTGGATCTTTGGCTCCAACGAGGCCCTTTAGATCGAAACCATTTTCCGGGACGAGAAGAAGGTCCGGGCCGTTCTGCGACCATTGACCAGAGTATGCGTCTTCATTCCTGACAATCCGGCGCACGATTTTCTCGCCGCCAAGAACGAGCCCATCGAAAACAGTCGTAATGTCTCTTAACATCGGCTCCACGTCTTCCTTTTCGACACTTCCACGGGGGAATCTGCCTTTTCTGTTCAGATAAATCCGCGCAGGATCCAGAGCGAAAGCCCTGGTATTTTCTGAAACTCCATCGAGCGACGATGCACCAGGTGCCAGATGGAGGAATCCTTGATTCTGCAAGACTGTGTTGATATAGACTTCTTTCCTTGTTCCGCAGAAACCGTGGTCTGAAAGAATAAACAAATTCCCGCTACCGTCCATTCCCTGGAATTTCAAAGATATGTAATGTATGAAATCGTCGATCTTTCGGTAGTAGGTCAGGAAATCTTCGTGGTGCGGATGATGTGAATCTTCGTATGCGTCCCAAATGAAGTGATGCAAACGGTCGGTGCCGGTCACAACTATTTCCATGAGGTTCCACGGTTCCTTCTCCCACAGGTCATCCACAACTTCGCGTCTCGCGGCAAGCAGCGTGCTCAACGAGTGAAATAGTTCAGCCGGATTGTCCCTGCACTTTTGCGTGTCGATATCTATCTGATAGTTCTTTTTCTTGAGAGCAGAGTAATAGCCGAATGGGGTGACCGCTTTCTCCAATTCGAGAGCGACAAAACCCGATATCAGAACGCCGGGAATCGGGCGCGCAGGATAGGTTGACGGCTGGTTGATGACGACGCTTTTCATTCCGTGCGTCCCGAGGATATCCCAGATGGTCGGGCTCTTGAGGTCATTGAAGGATGGGTAGCGGATGGCGTAGCTTGAGTCTTTGAAATCAGTGAACCCGAAGATCCCGTGACCTCCAGGGTCTTTTCCGGTCATGAAAGTGGACCAGCTCACCGAGGAGATTTCCGGAAGAGTGACGGTCATAGGTTTGATGCGCCCCCTGGAGATAATTTCCTTTGTCTTCGGCATGACCCCGGAATCCATCATGCCCTGAAGGACCGTGTAGGGAACGCCATCCAGACCGATGACGCATGCCCTTTTCTTTCTTCGCTTGAAAAACGTGGGCGTCACCCCTAGATGTAACCCAGGTCTTTGAGGCGGGCCTTTATCTTCTCTTCCTCTTCCGCAGAGTACTCGCTTTCGGCCGGGGCTCCGGGAATCAGACCCATGAGCTCCAGCGTCCTGATAATCTTCATGGTGCTTTCTTCTGCCGTCTCTTTGTCTGATTCGATCAGAATCTCCGGATTCTCGGGCGCCTCGTAGGGGTCGGAGATGCCGGTGAAGTTCTTCAATTCCCCGGCGATTGCCTTTTTGTACAACCCTTTTGTGTCCCTTTCCACAAGGACCTCGATCGGCGCCTTCACATAGACTTCCACGTAGTTGGCGATCGCTTTTCTGTTCTCATCCCTTATCTCGCGGTACGGAGATATGGCGGCGGCGATGGCAACTGCTCCGTTACGGCTCAGGAGCTTGCACACGTAGCCGATGCGCCGGATGTTTGCATCCCTGTCTTCTTTTGAAAACCCGAGCCCCTTGCAAAGGTTCTGCCTTACTTCGTCGCCATCGAGCAGCTCAACGTTCATCCCTCTTTCCAGAAGGATCTCCTGCACTCGCTGGGCCAGAGTTGACTTGCCGGAGCTGGGAAGACCTGTGAACCAGAGCGTGAAACCTTTCATTGGCATCTCCTGTTGATCAGACCCAGTACAGTTTCCATTATTCTGTTCTAAAGCACCTTCCCTATCATGTCGTCCGGAACGTCAATTGAAAAGAAATCGAGGATCGAAGGAGCAATGTCAAAAATCGAAATCTTACCACTCCCGGGACGCGATGGCCGTGATGACGCACTTCCGCGCCCACGCTTATACCACGCAAACACACCTTCCTCAGCATGGTTGGCATCGTCGGGGCCGGTGTCATTCTCAAAAACATGTATCCGGTTATGACCGACGCTTCCGGCACTCCTCCAATTGAGATCCCCCAGGTAAACAATGAGGTCTGGAGGGATATTGTTGCATGTCCTGTAGATTTCTTCCGGAAAAAACACTCTTGTGCCGATGTTCTCTCCTTTTTCGTCAGTCAATCCCTCAAGCTTCTTCTTCAGACTCATGCGGAACGCCTGCAGCTCGGACCGGGGTATCACCCCCTCCGGTTCCCGCCCTTCGACATTCAAGAACACGCGCGCGTAGTAGCCGCCTTCTCCCCAGGCCTTCGTCTTTTTCCAATCCACTATGCCCGCCTTGAGCGATGTCGGCTCTTTTGGATAGTCCTTGAGCGTAAGAAGTCCTTCTTGTATGAAAAACTCGTTGATGCAGATGCCGCCGTGCATTCCTTTGGCGCCGTGATCCGACACGACGATCACTGACGTGTCCTGAGGGATCGCAGCCAGGACCCTTCCGACTTCTTGATCCAGATAGACATAGTAGTCCCGGATGACATTCTCGTACTCGTTCCCTTTCTCGTACAGTCTGTGTCCAGGATCGCAGAACCGCCAGAATCCATGATGAATGCGGTCAGGACCCATTTCAACCATCATCGCAAAGTCCCACTCCTCATGTGAAAGCAAATGCCTGAAGACTTTGAAACGCCTTTCCGTCATGGTGTAGATTTGTTTCAGCAATTCTCTCTTCTTGTCAGTCCTGAAATCCTTGACATCAATGATGTACTCGCCGTCTGCAACACGATCAATTTCCGACCTAAGCTCAGGAGGATACGTGAAGTCCGAATCCTTGTCAGGCGTCAGGAAGTCAGCGACCAGAAGCCCGTTCAATGGCCTGGGCGGGTATGTCTGTGGAACCCCGAGGAGGATGGAACGCAGGCGGTTTCTGGACA
This sequence comes from Candidatus Eisenbacteria bacterium, assembly GCA_030017955.1. Lineage (NCBI taxonomy): Bacteria > Candidatus Eiseniibacteriota > Candidatus Eiseniibacteriota bacterium. The sequence goes on along the minus strand of JASEGR010000062.1, from coordinate 4,150 downwards.
AATAATTCCAAACTGTCTTGGCTTTGACCGTGCTCGAATTGACCACATAGAGCTCTTCGTATGCATAGCTCTTTCGGTTCCTGAAACCGTAGATTCCGAGCATTCCCGGATCGTATGACGTCATCATGCAGGTCCATGCAGGGATAGTGATGGGCGGCACTATTGAAACCATGTTTCCACTGAGAGAGCCGTCAAGAAGCCGCTTGAAATTCGGCATGTCAGCAAGCCAATCGCCGTAGAACAATTGCGGTGTCAGGCAATCCAGACCGATCACAGCCAATTTGTTCGGCATTCTCTAACCCCAGCTCCCAGGCACACTAGTGCTGTGTCACATAAATTCGCGAACTTATTATGCGATGCCCCAGCACTTTCACAGGGGCTATCGCCCCTATGACATTTCGAAACTTGCCACCGGCAACTTTCGCAACTGTAACCCCTTAGGGGGTCGGGCTCGACCCCCTAAAACCCCGAGCAATGCACCGTTCTGGGGCAATGTCAATGTCAACTTATTCATGTTACGGTGCACTAGCTCTGCCCTTTGTTCGACGATGAATAATATCGCTCCAGTACTTCTGCAACCTCTCTTCTTGTGAACTCCGGAGGAAGTGATTCGCCTTTCGAGAGCATCTCCCTTACACGCGTCCCGCTCAATTGCATGTGTGCCTCTTTCCCGTGCGGGCACGTCTTTGGAGAGCTCATCGTTTCGCACTTCGTGCAATAGAAAGCATGCTCAAACATCATTGGCGTGATTTCCAATTCTCCCGGTTCGAACTCGAAGAAAATATTCTGCGCATCAAACGTACCATAGTAGGAACCCACGCCGGCGTGGTCCCTGCCTACGATGAAATGCGTGCATCCGTAATTTTTCCTCAGGATGGCGTGGAAAATCGCCTCCCTCGGTCCGGCGTACCGCATTGCAGCCGGAAAAATCGAAAGGACTACCCTGTCCTTCGGGAAACAGCTGTCCATGATTGCCTGATAACATGCCATTCGTACGTGGGCGGGAATATCGTCGGACTTCGTCTCCCCCATGATTGGATGGATGAGAAGACCGTCCACCATTTCCAGGGCACACTTCAGAAGATATTCGTGCGCTCTGTGAATCGGGTTTCGCGTTTGAAAGGCCACGACACGCTCCCAGCCCTTTGTCTTGAAGAGTATCCGCGTCTCCTTGGGATCCAGATGAAACTTCTCAAACTGCTCATCTATCATGCGCTCGAAAAGCAGGATCTTGCCGCCGGCATAAGTATCACTTATGGAGTTGAGATACTGAACGCCGGGATGAGCATCATCGGCAGTCAGAAGAACTTTCTTGGCCTCACGTTCCTTATCAACTTTGTAAATGTCATCGACCTGCATGATGCCGAGAACGTTCTTGTTCTCATCGCATAGCGCGGCTTCAAACGGCGGTTTCGTCCGCGAGACTGCGCTGTCTTTTGTAGAGAGTGTAATTGGAATGGTCCATGGGAGACCGAGAGGGAGTCTCATGGCGTTGAGGACGCTTTCGTATTCATCGCGGACCATAAACCCTTCCAACGGACTCATCGCACCGATGGCGATGAGAGCAAGATCCGAGAGTTCTCTGCGGTTGAGCGTAATCTTGGGAAGAGCCCCGGCTTTCCTGATCAGCCCGGGTTTCATCTTTTCTTCGGCAATTCGATTGACCAACTGCCCGCCATGGGCCCGTATCATCGCAAGCAACCTCCCGATGTTGAGAAAGCACGCACCTGCGTCCGATAAACACAAGCGCCGACAACTACATTGACTTTATCGTTGCCCTTTCGCCATTTCCCGGGATTTTTCAAGGGCACGGCGAAATTCCTGGTTTCCCGGCTCGATCTTAAGTGCCGTCTGAAACTCTCTTTCAGCAAGCTTAAACTCTCCCGTCGTCCGGTAGATCAGGCCGAGGGTGAAATGACCGCGAGCATACTTGGGTTCTATCTCGACTGCCCTCTGCGCGTATTGACGAGCTTCATTGAAGCGTCCGGCTTTCGAATACGTAATGGCAATGTTGTTCATCGCGAAAACGTCCCTTGGATCTGCCTGGATCGCCTTCAGGAAACTGTCCACTGCCTCTTGATTACGGTTGAGCTTGCCGTAGCAAACTCCCAGATTATTGAGAACACGTGAATAGTTGGGCCTCAGAGCGAGCGCCTTCTTGAATTCCACTATCGCCTTCTCGTATTCACCTTGGTTCTGGTAGCGCTGGCCGAGATTGTTGAGGGCGTCAGGATTCTCGCGGGTGATGTAGCCGAGTGCTTCAAGCTTCTTCATCGCGGCCTCATCGGTTGCGCCACCCGATGTGACAGCTGCCACTTCTCGTGCACGCGTTCTCTGGAGTGTTGCTATCGCAGTTGTGTTCAAGGACTTCTTGAGTGAAGGTTCGAAAGCCTGCTCGATTATCTTGCCCGGCATGTCGCCGACCCGTGGAAAGCCGGCAAGGGCGAGTATCGTCGGAGCGATATCGACTATCGATGCTCCTTCAATTCGGTAACCTTTGCGGATTCCATTACCGTAAAGGCAGACGATGCCCTCGGGTCTGTGCCATTCCGCAGCGTGCCCGCCCGGAATCTCCGCGCCGGCCTTCAGCCTGGAATCACCGCTCTTGAAACCATGGTCGGATGTAATCAACAAAACCGTGTTCTTGTCGCACTTATCGAGCAGCTCGCCGATGATTTGATCCTGAAAAACATATGTCTCCGTGATTGCATCCTTGAATTTCCGGTATTTCTCATCACTCACGCCAGACTCCTGTGGCGGGGCATATGGCATAAAAAGATGTCCCATCGCATCAACGAGCTCGAAATAAACTGCGAGGAAGTCAGGATGGTCTTTTTCCAGCAAATGAACTGCAATCCTGTTGAAATTCAAGGCGGTGACGTATGTGAGGATTGTATTATTGATGATATTCCTGGTATCGAACTCGCTGCCCCTATTCTTGTTGAATTCACTTTCATCGACGTGGATGAATCGTTTGATGTCCCTGAAGGGAACATCCTTGGCTTTAGTGAGAAGACTCGCTATCTCCTCGTAGCGCTCCGGAGGAGATATTGCGCCGGGAATGGGAGCATCGCCCTGCACGGGCGTCGCCGCGAAGGCAATGTAGCCCACACGATCGGTCACCATCGTTCCGTTGATCTTCTCTGCCGGGTATGTGGCGAGATATCCCACCATATCGACGGTTCGACCGTAGTCGCTCATCATGTTCCAGATTGCATCGACCTTCCGGTACATTCGCGTGACAGGGATTTGCGTGTTTGTATTAGGATCTATGACCGTGCAAGTGAGTATCCCATGTTCTTCGGGAAGCTTGCCGGTGGCCATGGTTGTCCACAATAGCGGCGATATCATCGGATTGATCGATTGAAGCGGGCCGGCAGCGCCTCCCTCGACGATCTTTTTGAAGTTAGGCAGTTTACCTTTTGCGATCAGCGGATTGATAATCAGCCAATCCCCGGCATCCACCCCGATGAAGACGATCTTCCGGAGCGGTGTCGGAGCAATGTTAGCCGCGCCGGCTGCGCCTTCCCCTGTAGTCAGCGCCCAGGATTCGATCTTCACGGAGAGAAGGGTGAGGCGCACATCCCGAAACGTTCTCTTGAGCTCCTCGGCAACGGCTGATGCGTAGGGGTTCGGCATTCCTTCGGCCGGTTCCGGGATGAACTTCACGGCCTGTATTTCAATGGCGTCGAGAAAGATCTTATCAAGCCCCGCGGCGAATTTCTCTCCGAAGAATTTGTACAGGTCTTCCGCAGATCCTTGTGGAACGTTCAGCCGGAAGGAAAAAGCAACGTCTGCCTCACGTCCGTTCTTCAAAAGAACACGCTGGCTGCCTTCTTGCGGATAGCGAAGGTTCAGCTCGCCAACCGGGTAAGTGACGAGATTTCCCGACATCGGGCGGATCAAATGCCAGCCGGATTCATACAGAACGAGACGGCCGCCATCCGAAACCAGCAGAGCTTCGCTCCCTTGAGGGACACGCTTGAGCCCCACCACAAGAAAAAGCACGAGAATCGCCAACGCGACTAGTGCGGCACCTACCAGTGTCTTTTTCTTCATACCTTAGGAATTCGGGGACATAACGCCTAATTCTATCTAGTGCACCGTAACATAAATAAGTTGACATTGACATTGCCCCAGAACGGTGCAC
>JASEGR010000061.1 GCA_030017955.1 Candidatus Eisenbacteria bacterium | reverse complement strand
TAGGGGCGATAGCCCCTGTGAAAGTGCTGGGGCACCGCATAATAAGTTCGCGAATCTATGTGACACAGCACTAGGAACGCATCAAGGCCGGCCGCTTTGAGCGTGATATTCTCCATTAGAATGCAGCGTCTCTGCTTCTCCCGAAAGACGGCGGAAGCAAGTGGTTTGTTTCAATTCATCCTGAAACCGATGAGAAACGGCGGGCACCCTATTCAGCTAGTGCCTCATCTGTAGAGCGACTTTATTTTGCCCCAGGTTACTCCCTCAACAGCATTGGGGCAACCATTCGTTTCTCCTGGAGTCGGCGGGCAGCCCGATCCGAGCGGCGGAACCTGTCCTGAATATGGATTCAGAGAATCGAACATCAGCCATTCGCTGCTTCCGTCAGGAATACGTCCCGTGGATCTTTCCGGGCCGCCTTCATATTTATTGTAAGAGTAACAGTCAACAAGAACCGTTTCGCGCGGCGCAAGCCGAAAGAGTCTCACAGTGTCTCCTGTGTTGTTAAGGCTCAAGCCATACGCCGGGAAGCCGGTTGCCTTTTCCCAGGCATACGAGTCGCTTCCGAAGACCACAAGGAAGCCGTGTGGAGGTATGGTGCCTGTCAATTCATATCGCCATGTCGGCTCACCATCTGCAATCCGATAGCCGGTCAAATCTACCGGAACCCCGGCTGGATTGTAGATTTCCACCCACTCATCATCCCTGTAGTTAAAGAGACCGTCACCATTCCAATCAGTCGCAGGGGCCGGCATGATTTCGTTGATGACAAGGGCCGCCCACGCTGCTCCAAAAGAAAGAAAAACGGCTAGGACAATAAAAGAGATACGCATCATTTCCTTTTTCCTCCCTTCCCAACCTCACATCCCAAGGAAACTTCGCCTTGCCCGGCCGTTCCTCAACCAGTTTCAGAGAATCTGTTGCCTTTTAGAGTGAAGCGCGGAATTCACAGCCCCGTCACTTCACCACTTGCACCTAGTATCACCACCTCCTTCCCCCCTCCATTAAGAAACTCAACCGCTGCCTCAATCTTTGGACCCATGCTGCCCGGCAACGCTGCGGCGCCCGGAGCCGGTTCGTCCGCGTCTCATCTGCGGCTCGTTTCCTTTGTCTGTGATGCAACAAATTCTGCAACGAGCCCCAAAGCCGTCTGGATGTTCTCGATGGAATTGGCATATGAGAATCTGAGGTAGCCTTCCCCGTAGCTTCCGAATGCGGTCCCTGAAAGGCTGGCGACACCTTTCTCATCGAGAAGCCTCCTGGCAAACTCGTGAGAGTTGCCAGTCAGTTTCTTGACATTGGGGAATGCATAGAACGCTCCCTTCGGCAGCTTGCATGATATGCCTTCAATCGAGTTCAACCCTTTGACTATGACGTCTCTCCTTTTTTTGAACTCGGCAACCATTTTCTTCGCGTCATCTTGAGGTCCGGTAAGGGCCTCTATGCCCGCTATCTGCGTAAATGAGCACGTGCAGGAGTTGCAATTGGTCATCAGCCGCCCGATATGCTGTGCAAGCTTCTTCTCCATCACTCCGTAGCCGAGCCTCCAGCCGGTCATTGCATATGTTTTCGAGAACCCGTCAAGGATGATTGTCCTCTCCTGCATGCCCGGGAAAGATGCGATGCTCCGGTGCGTGCCTTCATAGAGTATCTTGCAGTAGACTTCATCACTGAGGATTCTGATGTTCTTCCCCTTGACGAGCTCGAAAATACCTCCGAGGTCGTCCTCAGTGAGCACGCCTCCTGTTGGATTCTGGGGCGAATTGAGAATCAACATCTTCGTTTTGTCGGTGATTCTCTTCTTCAGATCTCCGAGATCGAAACTGAAATCCTTTTCCTCCTTGAGCGGAAGCGGGACGGCTTTTGCCCCAATGAAATTGATGACTGACTCATAGATTGGGAATCCGGGATTCGGATATATGACTTCATCGCCAGGATCGATGCAGGCAAGGATGCCAAAGAACATGATCGGCTTTGCGCCTGGAGTGACTACGACATTCTCAAAGTCGGCCTGAATCCCTTTTTCCCTCGACTCATGTTTTGCAATGACAGTCCGGAAGTCCATCAGTCCGGGCGAAGGTCCGTAGTGCGTGTATCCGTCCTTGATCGCCTTGATGGCGGCAGCGGAGATATTCGCCGGAGTGTCGAAATCAGGCTCTCCGATCTCAAGATGAACCACCTTCCTCCCGGTTTTCTCGATCTCTTTTGCCCTTGCGAGAACTTCAAAAGCAGTTTCAGTTCCGAGGTCTTTCATTCTGCCGGCGTACTCCATTTTCCCCTCCCTTTTTCTCCTTTCACGGAGTGACGAATTTCCCGTCGAACGATATGCCGATTTCCTTATCCCGGTCCCGGCCAGCGTAGGCCGTTTCCGAATACTTGAGAACCAGAGAGCTGCCTCTCAGCTTCACTTTACCCAAGACGTAGTACCTTACGCCTCTCCCAGAGAGCGACCTCACGCTGATGTATCCCGGCAGGTCGTCTTCATATTCATAGAGCCGCACAAGAGCGGCGTTGGAATCAAAGAAGACAACTCTGGAGGATAACTCTTTTCCGTGCATTTGAAAAGAGAATCCTGTATAGAAGAGGTCACCCTTTGCCTTTTCGCCGCCTTCGCCGGAGAAGCTGCTTCTCGTATATCTGGAACGGAAATCCATGTGTGGGGTGACTTTCCAGTCGGCCTGAATTCGTGCTGAATTCTTCAAATTCACGCCGGTCATGTACTTGTCCCGCACAGTTATTAGAACGGATTTTCCAAACTTCCTCTCTCCCCGGACCACAAAATCCTTCACTGAAGGCGCCTCGCCATCCCCACCGCTCCTGTGGGAGGCATCGAGGTAGCTCGAAACCCTGATTCTTGAGGGCAACTTTGCCTCGAATCCGAGATATCCGCCTGTCTCGCCGTCGAATCCTGAGGACGTGAACGGAGAGGACCTCAGGTTTCCCATCTCCGAGTCCAGATGACGCAGAAGAAACGACAATCTGATATCTTCGAGGTCGCGCTCCCAGCCAAGCACGCCTGAAAGCGCGCCCCTTTCCCCAGCTGCGAGCTCTCCGAAGATATCGCCGCTTTCTCTCGCTAAGGCAAAATCAATGCCGCCGAAGAGACGCTCTCTTTCGCCTCCCCGCGCAGTCGAATATGTGTGAAATATCTCGGGGCTAAGAATCGGGTCGTATCTGGCATCGACAACGGTGATTCCAACCTTAGCAGACTGCTTCCTGCCGTATTCAAGCCTCAGCCCGGCAAGAGTCTCTTGGACTTTGTCTTTCCCAGCGACCTCAGTGTCTGTGTAGTGGACGCCGCTTGTGGGCAGAGAGCTCACCATGCCCAACGTATCAATTCTCCCGTCCAGGTAGGAGTTCGACCAATAGAGGTAGAGCTTCCGGCCAGCATTGCCCATTGAAAGAGCAATGCCTCTGAGGGCACCATTCTCATAGCTCGATGTGTAGCCACCCATAGGTCTGCCTCTTCTCCGCGCCTGCCCGGATGATTCGTCCCCCTTGAAGAGCTCACCTGATGTCCAGAGGGTGAGACCCTGGCCAAAGTTCAAGAAGTAATCGCCAACTATGAATTCGTTCGAAAGGTTGCTTCCGCGAACGTCCAGAAAAAGCGCAACAAAGTCAGTGAGAGTCTTCTCGTGTTTATCTTTCTCAAGGAGAAGCCCGACCTCAGAGCTCTTCACTTTGAACCCATATCTCTCGTAGATATTAAGCTCATCCATGCTCCTGGGCGGATAATCCCCTCTTGCCCGAATTCTGAATGATGCTTGACTTCCCTCTCGCGTCACTTTTTCTTTCTGAGTTGCAGCTGTGGGGCTCGTCACCTTCACAAACTGTGCTATGAGTGCGAGCTCTCTTTCTCCAATACGCTTTACAGACAGCAGGTCCGCGACGGATTTGAAACCACTCATCTGTGTTCTTCGCTCGATGATTCTCCTCGCAGTGAGAGCATCAATCCAGGGAATCACGAGAAACTCTTCATACTGTGCGGTGTTGAGATCGAGAGGAAATTTCCTGAGTTCCTCAAGTCTATCAGCCAGATAGACTGCCTCAGAAGTTGGGCCATCCTCACCAACCACATCTTCAATCTGAGAATAGGAAAAAGCGGGCAGCAACAAACCAACGAGGAGGATGAGGAAAATAGGGACAGGCACTAATTTCCCTAGTTTCTCCGCCAGGATCCGGCCGCATACCTCCAGAATCTGTCCCAAATCTGCCATTGGAAATTGGTGCCTGTCCCTATTTTCTACTGTCACCTGACTCCCACGGAGAAATCATGTGTACCACCAAGTTCCTCATGCGTCAAATATGAGTAGTCGAATTGCATCTTCCCGAATGAAAAGCCAATGCCGGAAGTTATCCTTGTGGGTTCGAGGAAGAATCCGCCCCTGAGATAGAGGTTTGGAGAAAACTTGACTTCGATCCCGGCCCGCGGTTCAAACATCTCCCCGAGTTCTCTCTCCAGCTCGACTGCCAGAAGTAGGTCCCGTTTGGGCGCAATCCCCAGGCCGACCATGATTTCCGGACCTGGGCCAAGGCACTGGGGTTCAGGGAAGTTTATGTTTCTGAAACCAATTCCTGCGCAGATGAATCGCCAGGTCTTTTTCATCCCGCAGTCAATCCCGTATGTCACTTCCGGTTCGTCCTGGCCGACGTAGGTCTCCATGAACTTCAGCGTAACGCCGAGGGCTTCCCCTCTCATCCTTCTTGCGGCAAAGGAAAAAAGGGCGGTCATTTCCCCATATCCTTCGGCTGAGAACTTCCCAATTCCTGAACCTGCCGAAAACCATCCCCGGCCAAATGAACCTTGAATCCATCCGAGGCTCACCCCATCCAATCCGAATGGTCTTGAGAATCCGCTTCTCAGTTCGACGCCAGTCTCAACAAGACCGACGGGCGAAATGAAGAGAGATCCGCCTTCCAGAAATGCGTCGCTCCCTCCCATTCCAGTTGAGCGCGGAGTCCTTGGAACGTAGAGGAAGGAGGCTGACGCACCTGACGGGAGAAGAAACAGGAGAATAACAAGCAAGGGTCCAAGGGTTCGAGGTCTCATTTTTTCCTCGCAATTGTCACCGTTGTTCTTAGCTTGAGCGCCTGCCCGTTCTTAGATTCCCTGGCCTCGCCCGAGAGGATGTAGATTCCCTGTTTCAGAAGCTCTCCGGATTCTGCTCTTCCATCCCATGGGACAAAGAGCGCCGGGCCGGTCTCCATGTCTTGAAGAAGCCTCTTCACGCGTCTTCCCTTCATATCAAAAGCTGAAAGAGAAACACTGCATCTTTGAAAAGGAAGCTTCAAAGACACAAGAACTCGTTCATTTACTCCGTCACCGTCGGGAGAGAATGGGTTCGGATAGGCCGATATCGTGCCATCCAGATCCAAACGCTTCGTCGAAATGCTGTTTTTCTTTCCCGGTGTTCCCCCTTCTCTTGCTACTGATTGCGCCCAGTTGCCTGTAACGTCCGAGTCAACGGCTTCACTTACCCGTTCCAGGGAGAACCCTGTTTTTGCAAGATTCTTGTAGCGAACCTCATCTGAGACCAGCCCACTCTTGTCTCTGAGCGTTATCGCATCGGCATAGCCGAGCTTCGCATCGTCATAATTGTTGAGACTGGGCCACCCTTTGTTTGCATCAACAACGCAGGTTGAACGGACATCCGGGAATGAAGAGAGGAACTCGCTGCGAGACTGTGTGAGAACAATGAAGCTGTCAGGGAGGAAGCAGACGCCTGGAGATTCAAGTTTGACCTGCTTTCCCGTCCCGTCTGAGAAGGTCCATCCCGATAGATCAAGCGTGGAATCGGAGTTAGACAGAAGCTCAATCCATTCAGAGCTTCCATGTGCAGGGGTGTACATTATCTCGTTGATCAGGACAGGCCCAGCCCCGACCCGGAGAGAGAATCTCAGGGTATCGTTCGAGGAGTTCTCGTCTCCCGGAAGTGAAACTGTGGAGAAGAACTTTTTTGTTCCAGTCTCCAGGAGCGTCAGCTCGAATCCAACTTCCAGGGAGTCCGATGGCGAAAGCGGAAGCGGATTTGTTGTCTCGAGAATGGGTGGCTCAGCTTTTTCGGCATCGTGCACCCGTACGACAGCGCTCGCGGAAGCTATCTCCTCAATGCCTGAGTTCATAGTCTTGAGGGATATGCCGGAAGGGACTGCGGGCTTGATTGTCGCGCTGGTCCTGAGAGATCCGGCGAGAATGGCAGCATCTTTGAGTAGAGCATTCTTTTTCCCTGGGGTCGGCAGAAGCGCTCTAAAGTCAGAGCTGTTGTTCTGAGTGTCCTTGCCGTCGGGAACTCTTCCAATGCTCTTTCCCGATGCGGCGTCCCCGGCCGCCTTACCCTCAAAGTACTCAGCGAACTCAAGATTTCCCCATCCAACAACATCAAGAATCTGACTCCCTTTTCTTATCCTCACGCCATCCGGACCATTCTGCATTGCAAGAGCTGCAATCGCGTCCGGCCGCGGCAGGACAGAAGACTCCCCAATCACGAAGAGAGACTTGGACTGAATGATATCTTCGCCATGTCCAGTCCAGACGATCTTCCACGACCCGGCTTTTGCGCCGTTCCCGGCCTCAACCACAACGCCATCCAGGCTGGCCTCGGATTCAGAACCGTTGAAAAGCTCAAGAAACTCATATCCTGAGTCCGCCCCCTCAGGATCGTAGAAAACCTCATTGATTACGACGGACTCCTGAGACATCCCCAAGCAGGGAAAGAGAATTGATTGAAGCAGGAGCAACAAGAAAGAAGGGAAAGTAAATCCGAAAAGCGGCCTGAAAAAGAAGAATTTCACCACGTCCACCCCACCTCCTCCCAACTATTGAGACTAGTTAGACCATGTTTTCGTGTCAAGAACAAAAATCGTGTTGTCCCACGCATCGGATATAAGCGGATTCGAGCGACCGGGTGAGACGAGTCAGGAATCTACGTCGGGAGTGGAAACGCTCATTCTCCATTCACAACTCAGCTCTCTCAGATCACGTTTCTCGTTCATCACGGAAGCCCGGATGCTTGTAACTGCAATCTAGTGTGCCGTCAGAAATGACTTTACGAAGTGCACGACCTTTGATAAGGCACACTGCCAGGGGGTATGAGGGGGTCGTGGCCGACCCCCTCAGGGGTGACAGCGTAGGGATGCGACGAAGAGGAGCATCCTGAAGCGTCAGAGGGGCGATAGTCCCTATGAAAGTGTCGTGTCCGGGGGCAAAGACATATACAAGGAATTTCCGGGACACGACACTAGCAATCCCTGCCGGACTGGTGTATTCTTGGCATTCAAAGGGAGATTGCGGATGATCCGAGCTTCCTTTTGGGTCGATCTTTGGAACTGGCGAGGAAAGCCATATGCCTTGCAGACTCTTTTTGCCTCTCGTGGTATTGCTGATGATACCCGCCATAGCCAGCCCTCAAACTCCGAACATTACTCGCCTCGGGATTATGGACCTGACGCCATCAGGTCTAACACAGGCCGAGGCTATTCTCTTGACTGACCGGTTGCTTCTGGAGCTTGCAAACACTAAGAGGTTCGTGGTTATCGACAGGACAAAGAGAGACGAGATTCTGAAGGAGCAGGGATTCACCTTGACCGGGGCATGTGACCAAACCACCTGCTTGGTTGAAATAGGAAAATTGCTCGACGCAGAAAAGATGGCGGGCGGCAGCGTCGGAAAATTCGGCGCTACATGGATGGTGAACATCAGACTGGTGGATGTGACAACGGGCAAGGTGGAGAAGACTTCACTCAAAGATTTCAAGGGAGATGTGGACGTTCTGGTTGGCCTGATGAAGGAGGTAGCCCAGGAGATAGCCGGGGTGGATAGCGATGGGACGATGTCTCGTCCCGGGCAGGCGATTCCGAAGGCGTCGAGGGAAAAAGAGGGGGAGATCGCAACCAATAAACCGATTGCTCCTCCCGAACAGGGCGGTGACGGAGTCCCTCAAGGCATGGCGCACATTCCGGCCGGTTCTTTCATGATGGGGAGCGGCAATGGGAATAGTGACGAAAAGCCAGTCCACAAAGTCGATGTAGATGCATTCTATATGGACAAATATGAAGTGACGGCGGAGCAATACGACCGATTCATTGGTGCCACGGGACAACGCGAACCGGAGGACTGGGGGGGACAATTGCGATACCCGAACCGTCCGGTAGTTTTCGTAAGCTGGGACGACGCGAATGCCTTTGCCAAGTGGGCAGGCAAACGCCTTCCGACCGAAGCGGAATGGGAGTATGCGGCACGCGGCGGGAATACCGGTGCGGACGGAAAGGCTAAGTATGAATATCCGTGGGGAAAGGTCATAGACACCGGAAGAGCCCATTTTGATCCAGACGGCAGCCGGCGTTGGAGAGGGGAAGACGCCAAACGATATCTACGGGATGTCGGGAGCTATCCGCCCAATGGATACGGACTATTTGACATGGCTGGCAATGTTTCGGAATGGGTGACTGACTTGTACGGAAAAGCCTACGATGTCCCAATCCCTCGTTCTTCGAATTTGCAGGGATCGGTTACCCGGGGGCCGCCGGGTGTTCCGTGGCGGCTCTTGGGTCGATGATGCCGCGGGCGTCCGCTGCGCCCAGCGCAAGAGCGACAGCCCTTCGAGCAGGAGGTACGATGTCGGGTTTCGCTGCGCGAGGACACCTTGATGATTCTTGCTTTGACCATTCTTCGCTCTTCTGGTCGGAACGCGGGGGAGTTGGATGAGAGGAAACCCATGACAGAATTGCAGCTTGAAAGCATTCTGAAGGAGACGGTTCAACGCATATTGTCTGTCGTGAAACCGACGAAGGTGATGTTCTTCGGTTCCGCCTCTCGCGGAGAAATGCATGAGAACAGCGACATCGACATACTTGTCATAGTTCCCTCCGGTACTCATCGCCGCAAAACTGCACAAAAGATTTACAGGAACCTGATTGGACTAGGTTTTGCAGTTGATGTGGTTGTTGTTACCGAAGACGACATCAGACAATTCGGAAACAATCAAGGTATGGTAATTCATCCTGCCCTCACAGAAGGGAAGATACTATATGCCGCATGACGTAAACGAAGTCGGCACGCCTTTAGGTTACGGCAGCCCGAATCTTCTTCTTATCGTCCACTCCAGCCCGAGGAAAAGAAGAAGGAGAATGAAAGGAGCGGGACTTCTCCAGACATCGAACTCGCGGCGTTCATAGGAGAGGCGAGCGGATTTCACGATTTCCCGGGCGAGCTCCAGTGTTTTGTCTTGCGTAAAGAACTTCCCGCCCGTAACCTCACTGATTCTTCTGAGAAGATCGGCGCCAGTCCCGAGTCTTCTCATCTCAGCTCCAGTATCCTCAACCAGGAGTTCCCCTTTGTCTCTCGCCAGTTCCTCATTGCCCCTCGCGGCAAGAATCTCATAGCTGTACCTTCCGGGAGGGAGTTCTACAGTCCGCGAATAGCTTCCTGCCTCTTCATCCGGGTTGAGCACAAGGGTCTTCCTGCCGACAGATACCTTGATGTTCGCATCTTTTATTGGCCGATAGTCTATATCCTTCAGCCAGCCGGAGAATGTGATCTCTTCTCCTCGTCCATAGACATCTTTCTCAGGTTTGATATTCAACTTCTTCCCTGCTTCTTTTTCAGAAAGCCACTGCACGGCGTCACTCACAAGCCTTGTAAAGACAACATTTGTTCCGGAAAGGTCACCGGCGAGAAGGTCCCATCTCCAGATGGAATTTGCGTTTATGACAAGGATTCTTCCGAGTCCGTATCTTCCGGCAATGATCAGCGGAAACCCGGGTATTTGCCCTTCGACAAGAACCTCTGATCCTTCCTTCGGAAACACAGACCCGGCAGGTGAAACTATGGGCGGCAAATCCTGCCAGAGAGTCTGCGTGTCCTCGGTGTTCTCACCGATTGCCGTAACCAAGTGGGATTTCCCCTTGTCCGTAAGCTTGGGGTTTACGTACTGTTCCGGAAAGCTCAGCGGTCCCCGGCGCAGTAAGACGGGAAGAGCATCCAGAAGCTTCGTATGCTGAAATCTCTGAACACCCGAGGGATCCCTGCCTCCAAGCACGAGTACACCCTTCCCTTCCTTAAGAAAATCAAGGACCTTATCTTCCTCCCTGCGGATTTCGTCCACAGGCAGGTCACCGAGTATCAGAACATCGAACTCCTTGAGTTCAGCCGCGGTTTTCGGAAATGCAAAAACCGGTCTCTCTCCGTAGCACCTCCATTTCCCATCCCTTTCCAGAACAAGAAATACTGTTGAAAGCCCTTTCTCCTTCTCAAGATTCCTCTTTAAGAAAGTGAAATCCCAGGAGAGCTTACCCTCGCAGTAGAGAAGGCGGGTGCTCTCCTTCAGGACGTCCACGGCAAACGCCTTCTTGTTGTTGGCGACGACAAACTCTCCGCTGAGTTTCGGTATCTCAATCTGGAAGAAATGAATGCCTGGCTCTTGAGGAACCGTCTCAAATTTAACCTCTTCCTCCCGGAAGCTGTCGGGGAGCATGATCTTCTTCGAAGATAAGACGCGCCCTCCTTCGCTCAGTAAGACTGTAGCTTCCCGGCCGTGGAGACCGGTTGCACGTATGGTTGAAGCAATTTCAATCTTTGCCCCAAGGAATGCTTCCGGACTCGACCTTACCTCCGAGACTTCAGCATCGGCCAGCTCTCCCTGTCCGCCGGGATCCATAACGTGGACTGGAACTCCCATTTTTCGGGCCGCCTCGAGCGGATCGATGTCGCCATTGTCAACTCCATCACCGAGAATGACGAACGAGGATGCATCCCACATCTCTTTTGAGACTTTCTCAAGAGCCCTGGCTATCGATGTCCGTGCGGTCAACACTTTCATCGATTCGACCTTTGCTTTCTCAAAGGACGCCACTTCGCTCGTCTCGCCGGCGAAGAAAAAAACCCTGGGAGCTATTTTGCCGGAACTCTCTTTGAGCAATTCCCCCAGGACCTTTCTCGCCATTTCCAGCCTCGTATCCTGCGGAGCTTCCGGGCCTGGCGAAGTCGGGAGCGACATTGATTCCGAGACATCGAGGAGAATTCCAACTTGCGGTTTCGGCTTGTGAACATAGCTTACGATCGGCCTGATGAGGGTGACGGCTACCGTAAGAAATGCAAGAATCCTGAGCGCCCCGAGAGTCCACTTCCACCTGGAGGATAGGGGCGGTGTGAGATTTCTGTAGGCAAGAAAGGAAAGCAGAATGAGAATGAGCCCGACTGCCAGAAACAGCGGGCTCTCTTTCGATGTGATCTCAAATCCCATTTTGCCTGCACTCCTTATTACTAGGAAGCACCCTTCTCGCCGGCCACTCTGGCGATCTGAACCTCTTCAATCCGTTTTTCCTTAAGATTGTAGATCCCCATGATGACCACGTAGATGAGATTTGTCGCAGCGATGAGAACAAGGCCGATCCCAAGAAGGCCGAGTATTCTGTCGGCCAACGGTTTGCTGAGGAAGTCCTTGGTCAGGATAAGAAGCGAGACCATGACTGCCACAATCAGGCCTGAGAATTTTCCAAAGGCCGTCGGCTGAATTCGCACCGGACCCCGGAAAACATATATGTAGAAAGCGCCGCAGAGAAGAAGAGCGTACCGCAGGATGACAAGAAGCGCAATGGCTTCATTCACAAACCCTGCTATGTAAAGAGCAATAAAACTGAATGAATTGAAGAAGATATCAACGAGATGATCCAGCATAAGCCCGAGTCTTGTTCTCTGGTCGAATCGTCTTGCGACTATTCCGTCAAAGACATCGGAGAGAGAAGCAACCAGATAGGTTGCAAGAGACAGCTTCCCGTATCCGTGGACAATAAAAATGAAGAGCCCGGGAACAAGGAGAAGCCTGAGAAGACTCAGAGTATTTGCAGCATTGAAATTCTGAAGCGGTCTTCCTGCGATGTCGCGAATCAGGCTCAGGTGAAGGATGAGCCATGCAAATACGAGAAGAGTCGAAAGGCTGGAAATGAGAAAGAATTCATTCGCCACTTTTCCATCAACAAAGACGGAGAGCATGATTGACGCGGCAAAGAAACCAAGGAAGAACCCGAGTCCCGTTGTCAGAGTGGACCTGGCGAGGGTTCTATTTTCAAACAAGGTCTCCCTTGAGAATGTGAAAACGTCCACAAAATAGAAATAGAGAGCTTGCGGAGAAAATCTTCTCTTCCTAAGCTCTCTCAGGTATTTTTCTACAAACAACTTTTCAGTTGCTCCGGAATGAGCTACTTGTCCTTCAGCACTTCGCCCGTTTCTTCCTTTAGAGCCGCCTGTGCGCCGGCAAGTCTGGCAACCGGGACTCTGTAGGGCGAGCAGCTTACATAGTCAAGATTTGACCGGTGACAGAACTCGACGGACCTGGGCTCTCCGCCGTGCTCACCACAGATTCCGATCTTCAGATCTTTCCTGGCTCTCCTTCCATTCTCAACAGCCATTCTGACAAGTTTTCCCACGCCCTTTGTGTCAATGGTCACAAACGGATCATCGGCCAGTATCTTCTTTTCAAGATAGTCCCTCACGAATTTCTCCGAGTCGTCACGGGAAAACCCGAAAGTCATCTGGGTAAGGTCGTTCGTTCCAAAGGAGAAGAAGTCCGCTTCCTTCGCAATCTCATCGGCGGTCACTGCTGCCCTCGGAATTTCAATCATTGTGCCGACAAGGTACTTGAATTGAGTGCCGGTCTTTTTCATGACCTGCTCGGCTACCTTCTCCACTATTGTCTTCTGCTCTCTGAGCTCATTAACGTGCCCCACAAGAGGTATCATGACCTCGGGCGTAATGGAATACCCCTGAGAAGTAAGTTCAGCAGTCGCTTCGAAAATCGCGCGCGCCTGCATCTCTGTTATTTCCGGATACGTAATGCCTAACCGGCATCCTCTGTGGCCCAGCATCGGGTTGAACTCGTGAAGCTCATTGACCTTCTTCAGAAGCTCTTCCTTCTCCTTGAGCAGTTTCTGCTTCTTCTTCCTCTTCAAAGTTTCAATTTCGAGAAGGAGCTCTTCTCTCTTGGGCAGGAACTCATGAAGCGGAGGATCAAGCGTCCGTATTGTAACCGGAAATCCTGCCATCGCCTTGAAGAGTCCCTTGAAATCTCTTTTCTGAAACGGGAGAAGCTTCGCAAGGGAGCCTTTGTACTTCTTATTTGCGTCTGCAAGCTTGCTCTTCAGAATTCTGAACTCTTTTCTGAGCTCCCCGGCCTTCGGCCCCTTTGCCCTCTCCAGCTCTTTCTCAATAGCGGCAACCTTTCGTTCAAGCTGTTTCGCTTCCGGGGCGGCCATGATCATCCTGACGACATGCGGCAGCCTGTCCTTCGCAAAAAACATGTGTTCAGTGCGGCAAAGGCCTATGCCTTCAGCACCGAGCTTTCTTGCGACAATGGCATCTCTGGGGATGTCCGCGTTTGACCTGACTCCCAGTCTTCTTGCTTCATCAGCCCAGGTCATCAAGGTTTCGAACTTGCGATGCACTTCCGATTCAGCGGCATCCATTCTTCCCGAGAGAACCTGGATTACCTCCGAGTCTGCTGTCGGCACTTCGCCGAGCATGACCTCTCCTGTCACTCCATCAATCGAAATCCAGTCCCCCTCGCGAACAACCGTATCGCCAACCGTGAAAATACCTTTTTTCTCATCAATGACAACCGAACCTGCGCCGGCAACGCAGCACTTTCCCATACCTCTTGCCACAACTGCGGCATGGGACGTCATCCCTCCTGTCGCAGTGAGGATTCCCTGAGCTGCATCCATGCCGTGAATATCATCCGGCACCGTTTCATTTCTGACGAGGATTACCTTCTCACCGCTCGAACCGAGCTCCGATGCCTCATCCGCGGTGAAAATAACTTTTCCCGCAGCGGCTCCGGGAGACGCAGCGAGGCCCCTCGTAATCACCTTGGATTTCGCTTTGGTCTTCCGATCGAATACTCTGTGAAGAACCTGCTCAAGCTGCTCAGGTTCAACTCTCATTAGAGCGTCTCTTTTCGTAATGATCCCTTCCTCGACCATTTCAACGGCAATCCTCAGTGCGGCGAGACCGGTCCTCTTTCCGGTCCGTGTCTGCAGCAGGTACAATTTTCCTTCCTGAATAGTGAACTCGAAATCCTGAACATCCTTGTAGTGACGTTCAAGCCTGGACGTTATGTTCCTGAGCTGTGCGTAAGCCTCCGGCATCTCCCTCTTGAGCTCCGATATCGGTTTCGGAGTTCTCACACCGCTCACAACATCTTCGCCCTGGGCATTCGTGAGATACTCGCCATAGAAAGTATTCTCACCTGTCGCCGGGTCTCGAGTGAAGCCGACGCCCGTGGCACTCTCCTCTCCCGTATTCCCAAAAACCATGGCCTGAACGTTGACAGCAGTCCCGATATCGTCAGGAATATCGTTTTGCTTTCTATAGTAAACTGCTCTTTCATTCATCCAGGATCTGAAAACTGCACCTCTCGCCAGCGCAAGCTGCTCTCTTGGGTCCTGCGGAAATTCTTTCCCGCTCTCACGTCTCACGATCGCCTTGAACCGGTCAACGAGCCGTACGAGATCGTCCGTTGTCAGCTCAGTATCCAGTTTCAGCCGCTTGGCTTTTTTCACTGCGTTGATTTCGTGCTCAAAGACGTTCTTCTGTATGCCAAGCACAACATTTCCGAACATCTGGATAAGCCTTCTGTAACAGTCGTACGCGAACCGCCTGCTGCCGACCTTTCTGGCCAGGCCTTCAACCGACCCATCGTTCAGTCCAAGATTCAGAACGGTGTCCATCATTCCCGGCATCGAGAACTTGGCTCCTGATCTGACGGAAACCAGAAGAGGATCGTTCCGGTCCCCAAGTTTTTTCCCCATGACCTCTTCAAGTCTCCGGAGGTTTTCCTCCTCTTCGTGTACGAACTCTTCAGGAAGAACTCCGTTGTTTTCGTAGAAGACCCTGCAAACCTCGGTTGTGATTGTGTAGCCCGGGGGGACCGGTATTCCTGCTGCCGTCATGTCCGTGAGTCCGGCGCCTTTGCCACCCAGGAGCTCCCTTAGAGCGCCGGGATCGCCCACATTCAACTCCCCGAAAAAGTAAACCAGCTTGGTTCCTACAACCTTCATCTGATTACCACCGCCTTCCGGTTCAGTGTCCCACTGCGTGATTGCAGAGTGATGAGGTAAACACCCGAGCTTACGGGCTTCCCCTGAGAATCCTTGCCGTCCCAGAAGGCAAAAGGAAGACGGGCTCCGTCAGACCCCTCTAACAGTGCCCTGACAAGATTTCCCCTGACATCGTAGATTCTGATTTTCCCGCCCTCTGACTTTACGCCATCATAGTAGATTCTGAACGGTCCGTGGGAAGGATTGGGTGAAATAGAGAGGCCTCCGCCCGGCATCTCGGCGAAAGTCCCCACCGGCACAGAGACCGGCGTGTACAGATACGCATCGTATGCCCTCACAACTCCCCACCCATAGGCAGTATCAGGCGCGCTGCTCTTAGATGCAGTCGCCCTGAGCGCCTCCCGCACCTGAACGGGTGTCCATGATGGATGTGCCTGTAAGAGAAGAGCACAGGCGCAGGCAACTAGAGGTGTCGAAGCCGATGTCCCGCTTATGTAAGTATAGCCGATTGAGTCATATGGACTCACTGTATAGACGCCAACTCCCTGGGCGCAGACATCGGGTTTTATTCTCCCGTCATAGGTTGGCCCTCTGGAACTGAAAGATGCAATCAATTGATTTGAATCGACCGCGCCGGCAGAAATCACGCTGTCGCCGTCCGCAGGCGCAATCATGTATGGATATGTAGTCCCGCCTCCGTTGCCCATCGCATTTGCGATAACAACTCCTCTGGCGACCGCCGCGTCTGCCGCTCTCGTTGTCACTGCAGTGTTACCGTCCATGTCCTCGTAAGTGTACCAGTCAATATAGCCGAGCGAGCTTGTCGCCACATCCACGCCAATACTCTCCGCCCACTCGATTCCACGAACCCAGAGATCTTCTTCAGCAGGAATCTCCACCGGCACTATCTCGGTCTTGGCCAGAACGAACCGCGCGCCGTATGCGCCGCCCATGAGTTTGTTCGGACTCACTCCTCCCACTTCCCCCAGAATGTATGTCCCATGATTATGCTGGGTTGTGGCGTCCTGACCCGACTCGTTAACGACTATTGAGTCGCTGTTTATAAAATCCCACTTTGCGACTACATCCACAGAATCCAGCGCCTCATGGTTAAGATTGAAGCCGGTGTCCAGGATACCAATGGTAATCCCTTCGCCGTGGAAGCCGAGGTCGTGGAGGGCCGGAATCTGTATCATGTTGAGCTGTCCCCATGACGAACCATAATCGGCAGGAGAGGTCTGAACAAGTTTGTCGGGCGAAATAGTTCTTGTTGAGACGAGCCTTATCTCTTTGACAAACGGGAGGTCTGCAATTTCATTGAGCTGGCCTGGCGTTGCTGAGACACTGACACAGTTGACCCATTTGCTTCTTACGCGGACAATGGCGCCGGTCGCCGCGACGCTGTATATATAGTCTCCGCTTACAGGCAGATCTGATTCATTAACAAGAGTAGGCGCTCCCATCTTTGCCCGTCTGAATCTGGCTCCTGGGGACAGGTTTTCCTCGGCCTTGAGAAGTTCGTCCACAAGCCTCGATGGTTCGATGCCTTTGTCGGCAAAGAAAACCCAGGCAGATATCTTCTCATCCTGGCCTGCCTTGAGAATTCTCCCTCTCAAGGAGGGTGCCATCTTTGAGGACGGTTGCAGCTCAGCAATGGCTTGATGGAACGGAAGGAATAGAGAAATTAGGATCGTCAGCATAAATCCCCAGGCCACTTTGCCCAGATAATGACCTAACCGGGGCTTGTCACATGGAAGCGGTAGCATCTCTTTCCCCCTTACCCCAAAATACGCTGTTGAACCGGTCATGCAACGAGAATCAGTACTATTGAGCGCTCTGCAAGACTGTTTATCCAATAATTATAGCATAATGCGAAGCCAACTTCCAGAACCATAGACTTGAGGGAAGCAGCGGCCGAGACCACACAAGATTTGGGGAACTCGGGACCGTTGAATGATATGTCCTTCAATATGTCTTGCCCCAAAAGAGGCGTCCGGCTACACTGCGTTCTTCCAAGGCGGTGTCGAAGAGCATCCAGATCTTCGTCGCTCAGGGAGCACACAACTTGTCCTTCGGACCGAGACTTGCGCGCAAGCGAGCCGGACCGAATGAAATTAGTTGTGAACCACGGTCAGATCGTCGGTTTCATTTGGGGCACGGTCTAGTGCACCGTAACATAGATAAGTTGACATTGACATTGCCCCAGAACGGTGCACTGCTCGGGGTTTTAGGGGG
>JASEGR010000060.1 GCA_030017955.1 Candidatus Eisenbacteria bacterium | reverse complement strand
CAAAGGGGACATTTTCCCTTTGCAGTTAAGGGGACATATTGACTTTGCTTAAACACAAGGTTCAAGTGAAGAAGATGGTCCCGCTGCGGCAGGACGAACCCCCTCACCCTACCCTCTCCCCAAAGGGGGAGAGGAACAACCGCCCTCACCCTGCCCTCTCCCCAAGGGGAGAGGAACAACGCCCCTCACTCTGCCCTCTCCCCAAAAGGGGAGAGGAACAACTCCCCTCGCTCTGCCCTCCGCTTATGCGTCAGTCGGAGTGCCTATCGGGACAGAAACCGGTGTCATCTCCATTCTTGGGTGATCAATGGCCGGCGAGAGTCTCTTCCCGATGGCCAGAAAGCCGATTGACGCAGCGACGCCTACCACCCCGATCACGCCCCAGACAACAAACGGCTGGCCGCGACTTCCTTCCATGGCAAGCCCGCCCACGAGAGGGCCGAGAGAATGGCCGAGAGAATCAAAGAGACCATAGACTCCCATGTAGCGGCCGTATTTTTCAGGTGAGGACATGTTGGCAACCAGGGCGAGTGAAGCGGGGCTCACCAGGATTTCTCCAAGCGTTACCACGATCATGCTTGCTATGAGACATCCAAATCCTGTGGCGAAAGCTGCAGAAAAGTACCCAAAAGCGTAGAGCAGGGACCCCAGGGCCATCACCCTCGACATACGGAATCGCTTTAATAGTGCCACACACGGAAACTGCAGGAATACGACCATGAGGCCGTTCAACGTGAAGAGGTAGCCAAGCTGAATCTTGGAAATTCCGACCCAGTCCACGGCATACACCGAAAGAGTAACCATGAGCTGGCCCGCGACAAGAAAAAGAAGCAAGGAATTCAGATTGTAAGAAAGGAAGATCTTGTCATGCACGATCTGAGCCATCTCACGCAGGCTGGTTCTTTCGGAGCGAGTTCCTGTCCCCGAATCCTTGAGCCGCGCAAGCAAAAGGAAAAGGACAATGACAGTGACAATGCCAGAAGTCAGGAAAAGGAATGCATAGGAGAAGGATGCCAGAAATCCTCCCATTGCCGGTCCGATTGCCCATCCGAAGTTAATGCCTATTCGTAGAAGGGCATAGGCCTCCTGTCTCCGGGCCGGCGGAGTCACATCGGAGATCATCGCGCTGGCTGCCGGCTCGAAGAGTCTTCCCGAAAACATGCCAACGACAATAAGAGCGGCAAGAGGAAAGAATCCCAGATCTTTCAGCACGGCCAAACTCATAAGAAAAAACGTGGACGCCCTGATCGCAAGAGAGGAGACCAACAATCTCTTTCTTCCGAAACGATCTGAAAGTTCGCCCCCGACGAGCTGCCCCAGCGCCCCCGCAACACTCGAGGTGAAAAACAACATACCGATTGCAGCCATTGGGATTTTCATTACGTTATGCATGTAGATGCTGAGGAATGGAAAAACGATTGAAAAACCGAAGGCAGTGAAGCTTCTGCAGGCAACAAGTATCAGAACACGGCGGTCGTGATTGCGAAGTACGCTGAGCGCACTCAATCTTCAGTCCTTGCCGTGGCAGTACTTGCAGAATCCGTCCGAGAGGTTTCTTCTGGCGTAGTCGTGGCACAAATAGCACAGCACGTCTGAACTATTCCTCGTGTGCCATTCCTCTTTGCAGAGATTCTCGGCTACTTCTCTCCCGTGGACTCTCAGGTCATTCCCTCTCCCGGCACGTTTGTCTGTGTGGCATTTGAGGCACGCGGCATCGGTTGGAAAATCTCCTGTTTCGTGGCAGGACACACATCTCTCAGCGTTCGTCATTGCAAGCTGGGCGTGCCGTCCTCCCCCACTTCCATATCCTCCTTGAATCCCCCAGTCTCCTCCGCCATGCCAGGCAGGTTTCGGTGCAAGCCTGGTCCTTCCAAAAACCCCCTCTTTCACATGGCATCCCTGGCAGAAATCTCTCTGAAAGTGGCAGATGATGCATTCTCTGGTTCTTCCAACAGCGTCAATCGGGTGAGTGTAGCGATAGTTCATCTCATGCGTTTTCTTGAGTGCATGCCCCCCACTCTCAAGAGGAGGCTTGAGAAGGCCGGAGATATCCTTCTCGACTCTCTTTGCCCTGAAGACGACTCCACCCATGTGACATTCCTGGCAGAAGCTCTCTTCGTGACAGATAGCGCAATTCTCGCCGGTCCGTGACGCAACCTTGTGATTCGTTTTCCAGCTTGCGTTGTGAGATTTCGGCCTCAAGCCCTCGGTTGCCGCATGACACTCATTGCACTCTTTTGCTGCATCGATCCCGTTGTGGCACGAAGCACATTTTTCCATTGAAGGGAGTCCCATGAGTCTGCCCTTCTTCTTAAGGACATGGCAGGTCTGGCAGCCAATGTCTCTTCCTGCATGGGCTCCGTGTGAGAAGACTATTCCCCTGGGTGGATTGGGGAAAGGAGCGGCCTCGTCAGGATTGAGGTGACACAGTGAGCACTCGTCCGGAATCTTCTCTCCGTTGTGACAGACAAGGCACATACCCATCCGGGGGAGGTTGTTATCCGCCGCCTCGGAGCTCTCAGTTACTGTTATGTGACACCCCGTACACGCGACGCCGCGTTTAAGATGCCTTAAATGGTCAAAGCCGATGATCTTGTCCTGCTGACCAGAAAGAATTGCCGAAGCCAGAAGGCAGACGAGCAGGATTGCAAGAAAAAACATCGACCAGGTCAATTTCTTCAGTTTGATTGGCATCTTATTTCGCGCTGGAGTAACAATTGAACTTCAGGAGAAACCTTTTCTTGAAGTCGCGGAATGGGTTCATCGGGAACTCAGTTTCTATATCGACAACAGCCGGCAAAATATCTCTCAAAGTTCTGTCAGGAGAGAGACGGGCGGAGTCACGTCCTGAGTGCAGAGTCGGAGCCGTACTTGCCGGCCTTGCAGCGTTCGAGCGCCGGATGAAAATGTGACAGCCAGGAACCACGAAAACTCGTCAGTGCTTCACGGCCTGACCGGCAAGGCCCCAAAGTCTGTCTTTCGCATCGCCGAGCAGCTTGAGTGCAAACTCAGGGTTGTGCACGCCCTTCACTTTCGAGACCATCGCATAGTCCTTCTTTGCCTCGTTGAGAATCGAAAGTGAATCCCGGTTCAGTCGTCTCTTCTCGCAGGATTCAATCAACTTCCCAAGAGCATTCCTGTTTGCCTCAATTTCTCCGTTCCAGTCCTTCAAGATATCTCTGTAGTCTTTTGAGTGGCACGACTCACATTTTGATGCAACCTTGCCCATCGAATGCCTCTCGGAAAGTTCATGACAGTCTGTGCAGCCCAGGCCGGCCATGGAACTGGGCGGGGGGCCCTGGATAAACGATGCTGTTTCCTGGTGGCACTTGGTGCAATCAGCATCTTTCTGTTTGTGATGACAGGCCATGCAGTCACCCTTGGTCATATCCTTCCTTAGCTGCCTGTGATTCTCGACGGCATGGCAGCCGGCGCAGGGAACATTCCATTTGGAACCGTGGTCTGCATGAGGCAGCCGCTCGCCCTGGAAGACCACTTCGTCGGGAGTCTTGACCCCAATTCCCGAGTGGCAAAGAGTAGCACAGTAGGTTCCATTCAGAATTCTGTTTCCCTTGAGCGAATTCGGTTCAAGCGCAAGTTTGCCCCTCGCCTGGTCGAGCCAGTCATCGGCAACTTCAAGGAGTCTTGCGGCATAGTAGATGTTATGCGCTCCCTTCGCCAGGGAAACAAATCGTATGTTGTACTCAGCATCATCGATGAGTTTCTGAATGGCGGGTGACGCCTTCTTGCCCCTAGCAAGCTGCGCCCTTGTCTCACTCAGCTTGGGGTTAAGCCTGGCAAGCGCTTCCTGAGTTGAGTTTTTCCACACACTCAAGAGGCTCCCGTACGATTCCCCATGGCACTTCACACACCCCGCTCTGGAAGGGACAAAAGTCTGACCTTTGAAGTGGGCTGCTTTCCCGGGTACCATCTTGAGGTCGTGGCAGGCAGTGCAGTCCACCCCCGTCAAATACATGAGGTCCGGCATTGACGGCACTCCTTTCCCCCCCACGCCCCGGTACATTTTCCCGTGACCTCCATGTTCTCCGACATGACAGACGCTGCAGTCATACTCAAGGGGCTCACGAGCCGTCTTCACCTCATGCTTCACTTCCAGATGGCACTGCGTGCACTCTATTCCATGCTTTGTTATATGGTTGTCGTGGATAAACGTGATGTCGTCGTATTTAGCCAGCCTCTCGGGCTCGTTGTGGCACGCAAAGCACCTTTCCCTTGGGGCATTACCGTCACCCTGGACTATGTCAAGATGGCAATCCTGGCACCTGACACCAGGCCTCTTCACAAAATCCTTGTGCTTGTATGTAGCTTCGCCGATCGTGAACACCTTCTCCGAAGGTTCGTGGCATGAAGGGCATCCGCCAATTGGCTCAAGTTCTCGTCCCTTCCTTTCCCCTTTGAAATGGCAGAGGAAGCAGGTTGTTTCGGTCACCTCTATATGCGTGCCAATGACGATTTGGGAGTGGCAGCTTGTGCACCGAAGTTTCTTGCCTCTCTGGAGATGAAGAAGATGCGGTTTGTGGTCGAAGACTATCCCTTTCTTGAAAGTCACCTTGCCTTCAAGCAGTCTCTTAGAATGGCAGCCGGAACGCAGGCAGCTCGCATCCTGTATTTCTGCGTAAGGTTTGGGATTGTATGTTCTCGTTATGTATTTGACGACCTGGGCGCTGGCTTGAAACTTGAGCCAAATAGCTCCTTTCCTGTCGGGGGGGTAGTGACACTTGACGCAGGCAACTTTGTTGTGGCCGGAAGTCTTCCACGCATAATAGTAGGGCTTCATGATGTGGCATGAGTCACAGAAGCGCGGGCTAGTCGAATACTCGATCAGTCCCGCCGTTGCGAGGACAATCAAGATGCCTATCCCGGCAAGCCACTTGAAGAAACGCGGCCTGAGGTGAATGTGGAATCTCCTGTCCTCCGGCGTGTCGATACCCAGAAAACTGAGGAAAGCTCTGCCTCTCTTTTTCCTCTGCATCACGCCTCCGCCTGATTCCTTTTTGCCTGCGTCTTTCCCATCCGGCCTCTCTGTCTCCGCCGCGATTCACAACAAAAGAGGTGACTCGGCTGAGGATACACGGAACCTTCCCTGTTAGGCAACTGCAAAGAGCGTTCACTCGTCCAAGAAGGGAGTCCAGAGATTTTCAGAAAGTCGGTCCAAGGACATCTCCAAACCCGCCTCCTGCACGACCACACCTCCGACGCCGGAATACCCAGGAACTAAAATCGTCTTGAAAGTTGCAGTGATTTAGTGTAGCTTGTGCCGGAGTGGGGCCTCGGGTTTCAGCTCTCCTTCCACCCGATTTATCTTGATATATGTCTTACAGGTCCCGGAAACGTACGCGGAGGGGTTTGGGATGCCAATCACAAGGAGATGGAGTTCCTCCGGCAATGCAGCTCTCCGAAAGCTCATTGGCGCGGGAGTACTAGTTTCCTTGCTAATTGCATCCGGTCCCATTCTCGGTGGGTCTGGAAACTCCCTCGCGGCATCGCAAATTCAAAGTGCTTCATGCGCCTCCTGTCATTCAACTAGCCAGCCTGCCCGAAAGAAAGCCGGCAAGGCACCTCCATTCGTTGACGCAAGCATCCTCAAAGGCTCCATCCACAGAAGTCTCAGCTGCACTGCATGCCATGAGGGTATGGGAGCAGTGCCGCACCCCAAGAAACCGCCGAGACCTACATGCGGAAAGTGTCACGGCAGGGAGAGCCGTCTTTTTGACACGGGCATTCATGGTCAGGAGCTCAGAAAGGGAAATCCGAAAGCACCCGAATGCTATTCCTGCCACGGTTCACACAACATAAGAAAAGCCGCCGACAGACAGTCTTTGGTTTTCCCTGCGAACCTTCCGCGGGTCTGCGTTAAGTGTCACCTTGAAGGTGTTGAGAAAGGGCGGGAGGCCTTTCGCCAGGAAACCGGCCGGCACAGAGAGCCGTTCCCTTCGTACCTGAGCAGCATCCACTGGAAAACCCTGGAAGAAAAAGGAATCATGGGAGTGGCACTCTGCAACGACTGCCACGAAAGTCATGACCTGAAGCCCATGAGTGATCCCCGTTCTCCGATAAACCGCAAGAACATCCCTGAGACTTGCGGGAGATGTCATATCGGGATTCTCACTGTGTACAACGCCAGTATTCATGGTCAGGCCATGAGGGCAGGAAGAGCGGATGCTCCGGTCTGTACGGACTGCCACGGCGAGCACACTATAGAAACGGCCCGGGAGAAATCCTCCACCATATCTTCAGCAACAATAAGCAGGACGACATGCCCGAGATGCCACTCGGCAGAGAGAATTGTTGACCACTACGGAGTGGTCTCTCAGAGAGTCACGAGATTTCTTGATAGTTACCACGGTGTCGAATCACGAGCCGGAAGGCCGGTCGTGGCTAACTGTGCAAGCTGTCATGGAACGCATGACATAAGAGCCTCGTCTGATCCGCTTTCGTCAGTGAACAAGGCAAACCTTCCCCATACTTGCGGCCAGTGCCATCCCGGGGCAGGCGCCAACTTCGCAAAGGGAACCGTGCACGCGTCGAAACAGAAGGATGCCGTGACGATGATTGTGCGGAAGATCTATTTCTGGCTCATTCTTCTCACAATCGGAGGCATGCTCGGCCATAACACTGTTGTCATGGGAAGAGAGTTCGTCAATAGCTACAAGAAGCACAGAGCGGACTCGGCAGTGCGGTTTTCGAAGAGCGTGGTGATACAACACATCCTGACGAACACGAGTTTCTCGGTTCTCGCCATCACCGGCTTTGCTCTTCACTTCCCGGATGCGTGGTGGTCTTCTTGGCTTGTCAGAGCTGAGACTGGGGCCGTCTTCCGGGGATTTCTCCACAGACTTGCGGCAGCGGTGCTGACGGGAGTCTGCCTTTACCATGTCTATTACGTGATCAGGACCGGGCGGGGAAGGAAAGAAGTCAGGGAGATCTTTCCGTCCTTCAAAGATGCCAAGCATGGCTTGTTGCTGCTAAAACGTGCCGCCCTGGGCACTCGCGAAGACATTGATTTCGGCAGATACATCTATGCCGAGAAGCTGGAGTACTGGGCACTTGCCTGGGGAACGGTCGTTATGATGGTGACGGGATTTCCGATGTGGTTCCCGGATGTCTTTATGCGCTTCTTCCCCAGGTGGATTCTTGACCTCTTAAGGGCAATACATTACTATGAAGCTTGGCTTGCCGTTCTCGCAGTTGTCGTCTGGCACTTCTTCCATGTCATGTTCCATCCGGAGACTTATCCAATGAACTGGACATGGCTGACCGGAAGGATGAGCATTGAGGAGCTCAAGAAGCGCCCCCGGGAGTATGAGAGAGTTGTTCTTGCCGGCAAGAATACCGATGGATCTAAGTCAGCTCATACAAAGGATTCGCCCGCGGAGAAGGATCGTGGGAGAAAATGAGAGGAAAAAGATGATGCGTTTCTTCATCCCTGCTCATCGGACTGCGGACTTGGGGCTGGCGGTTCCGCCGTTTTTCTCGCGGGCTTCTTGCGCTCTGATTTTCTTTCTGGGAATCACTCTCATGCCTGCGCTCTCATTCTCGCTGGTGACGGATGATGAATGCATGGAGTGTCATTCAGACAAGGAACTCGTAACGGAAAAGGAAGACGGGACTCAGATTTCGCTTTTTGTGAACCTGGGTGTGTTGAACGCATCTACCCACAAGAAGCTCTCCTGTACGTCCTGTCACGGGGAAATTTCTTCGGTTCCTCATGACGAAAAACTTCCAACCGTGGCATGCGAAAAATGCCATGCTTCAACCGGAAAGAAACTTGCTGCAGGGCACCATGTCAAGATTAAGGGAGGCTGCAAGTCTTGTCATGGGACTCACGGTGCGGCCGATCCGCGTTCCCCTGCGGGCGGGCGGGTACTTGCCGCCCTTTGCCTTGACTGTCACAAGGACGGGAAGGACGTGAGTTTTCGTCAAAACGCTCATTCCAAAGCACCACGGCAAGGGGCCCCTCTGCCTGCTTGCTCATCATGTCACGATGCGCACACGGCAAGGGAACCCAAAGGAAAGACTTGCGCATCCTGTCACAAGAAAGTTGTGGCCGAGCTTGCGTCAAGCATCCACAGTAAGGGATTGGGGGCCCGCTGCATGGCCTGCCACAGGGAGCATTCCGTCCGATCGGGCGCGGCAAGAATGACGAAAGGCGACCTCACCTCATGCCAGCCGTGCCACAAAGATGAGGCCTTGTCTTATCTGCGAAGCATACACGGAGTCCAGCTTGCCCGTGCGAATCTCGATGTGCCAACCTGTTTCACCTGTCACGGCGGGCACAAGATTCTTGGTCCGAAGAATCCGCTTTCACCCGTCTCCCACACGCGAATTGTGAAACTCTGCATAAGCTGCCACGAAGACGAGAAGGTGACTGCGAGACACGGAAAAATGCCGGCTCCGGCGGTGATAAAAGCTTACGAGCAAAGTGTGCACGGAAGGATCCTTGCAACTCAGGGCCTTCTTGTCGCACCAACATGCACAGATTGCCACGGAGCGCACGACTTGAAACCTGCCGACGAGCCAAAAAGCAACGTAGCAAGAAAAAACATACCTGCGACCTGCGGCAGGTGCCATCTTCTCATCTATGAAAAATACCAGGAGAGCGTTCATGGTGAAGCTCTTCTTAAGGGAATCATCGAAGCCCCAGTCTGCACGGATTGTCACGGCGAGCACTCGATCGAACTCAAAGGAGTGATGGCGTCCAAAGTCTCACCGGAGAACATACCTGAGACATGCTCGCGCTGTCATGAAGAAGTCGGGATCGTTGGCAAATACGGACTCTCGGCGAAGAAGCTTGAGAGCTATAGAGACAGCTTCCATGGCATTGCGAACAAGTACGGCAAGGCAGTCGTGGCAAACTGTGCCAGCTGTCACGGATTTCACGACATAAGACCATCGAGTGATCCGCGCTCGGCAACGAATCCTGCAAATCTTCCGGTGACGTGCGGGAAATGCCATCCCGGCGCCGGCGAAAACTTCGCCAGGGGGAAGATTCATTTTGAGGTGACACGCAAAGAAGCGCCCGGAGTCTATTTTGTGCGGTTATTCTACACATGGTTCATAGCAGTACTTGTTCTGGGATTTGTGATTCACATAGTCCTTGATCTTCTCGGAAGAAGAAGGAAAAGACGGATCGGCTAAGGGGGTTCGATAGAGAATCCATGAGACCGGAAAAAGAGGTTTTGAGATTTTCCCGGGGGCAGAGGATTCAGCACATAATCCTTTTCTCCTCACTTATTGTTCTGGCACTGACGGGCCTTGCTCTCAGATTCCATGAGAACCTGGTAGCCAGAACTTTAATAGCCCTTGAGGGCGGGATTGAATTGCGAGGTCTAATCCACAGGATAGCCGCAGCGGCGCTTCTTCTTGTTGTGGCCGGCCACTTCATCCAAATTCTTTTTGGTGAAAGGGGACACAGGGAGTTCATGGCCATCGTGCCGCGAGCGAAGGATATCAGGAATTCCTGGACAGCTTTGAAACACAACATGGGCATCTCGAAGGAAAGGCCGATGTATGACAGATATACCGGGCTGCAGAAACTTCAGTACTGGGCCGTGGTCTTGGGCGTAGGCATCATGATATTAACCGGTTTTCTTCTCTGGTTTCCGAGCCAAGCGATGGCAGTGATGCCGAAGTGGTTGATGGACATCACATTGATTGTACATGGATATCAGGGAACACTCGTGTTCATGGTCCTTTTTCTGTGGCATCTTTATAACGTTCACGTACGGTTTGGAAGGCCTTTTTTCAACTGGGCCTGGCTTACCGGAAGAATTCCACTGTCCGAATTGAAGGAGATTCATCCCGCCGAGTACGAAAGACTTCTCAGGCAGGGGGAGCTCAGGGACGAATAGACTGCCGATGCCAAGAAGCTTCTCATTCCTGTTTGTCGGACTCGTCGCCGCTTCTCTCTCGCTCCTCGTTCTATCATCGAAGGATATCCTGGCTTTGACGAAATGCACTATCTGTCACGGTAAAAGAGAGTTGAGAAAGATCCAGCCCACAGGCAAGTTGGTTTCTCTTTATGTCGACGAGTGGGTGCTCCAGAATTCCGTTCATGCAAAACAAGCGTGCACTGACTGTCACTCGGACGTCGTTGAGATACCTCACAAGGGAAAACTTGTCGAAAAAGTGAACTGTACGCGATGTCACTACAGGGGTAATCCGGCTGGAGCGCCCCAGATGGTCAAGTACACAGAGTATGCCGAGAGTGTCCACGGCATTGCGGCGAGAGCGGGAAATCAGAAGGCTCCAGTCTGTCAGGATTGTCACGGTGCGCATAACGTGCGAAAGCATGCGGACCCGCAGTCAGGAATGTGGAGAGGAACGATTTCTGAAACGTGCGGAAGGTGCCATCTGGAGGTCTACTCCGTTTACAGAGAGAGCATTCATGGGAGGGCCGTGAAGGAAGGAAAACTTGACTCTGCAGTCTGCACGGACTGCCATGGGGAGCATTCAATAAAGTCGCCCGAAAACCCCGAATCGACGGTCTATCTAACGAACATCCCGCAGACTTGTCCCAAGTGCCATGCCCCAAAGGGGATTGCAAGCAAATACGGGATAAAGACGGGGCAAGTCAAGACTTTTGAGGACAGCTTCCACGGAATCGGAATCAAGTTCGGAATGAAAACCGTGGCCAGCTGTGCAAGCTGCCACGGCGTCCACGACATCAGGGCGGCGGACGATCTACGCTCAACTGTCCATATCAAGAACATTCCGACCACTTGCGGGAAATGCCACTCCGGAGCCAATATCAACTATGCAAAGGGGAGGATTCACGTTGACCCGAAGAAGAAGGAATCCGGTGCTATCTTCTATGTGAGTTTCTTCTTCAAGTGGCTTACCATTTCGGTGATGCTTGGCTTGCTCGCACACATGGCCCTGGATCTGTCGAGAAGGGCAAGAGAAAGAAAACGCTAAGAGAGTGAGGTTGAGTTGAGACGGAACCCCGGGAAGAATACCGAAAACGACATGCTGCGCGAGCTCGACCTCGACATAGAGAAGACGCTCAGAGATACGATCGAACGCGAGTTCAAGGGCAAAGTCAGCACAGAGTTGGAGGAGAAGCTAAGAGAGAAGCTGAAGGCCGAACTCTCGGATGAAGTGAGAAATCGTGTTCTGAGAATCAAGGAAGAGTTGGAAGCAGAGCTGTCCAAGAAGGAAGAGAAGCCAAAGGAAAAAGAGTATCTTAGATTCGGCTTGTCCTTCAGAATTCAGCACTGGGTGCTCCTCGGAAGCTGTCTTGTCCTCATTATCACCGGGATTCCCCTCAAGTTCCACGAAACCGGCTGGGCACGTGTCTTCTTTGGCTTGATGGGAGGTGTCAAAACAAGCGGGCTCATACACAGGGTCGGAGCGGCAGGACTTGGCTTTGTTGCCGTTTTTCATGTCTTTTATACGTTTTTCTCGAGGGAGGGAAGGCACGACTTCAAAGAACTGATTCCGCGGCCAAAAGACTTCCTGGACTTCTTGACGATGGTGAAATACTTCCTGGGTATCTCAAAGACCAAACCGCGCTTCGGAAGATTCAGCTATGTCGAGAAATTTGACTACTGGGCGGTGTATTGGGGCATGGTGATAATGCTCGGCTCGGGGATAATCCTTTGGTTTCACAATGCCATATTGAGGGTCTTCCCGAAATTTGTTGCAGACATTGCGAGAGAAGCGCATAGTGACGAAGGTCTCCTTGCCACGCTTGCAATCATCATTTGGCATTTCTACAACGCGCACCTGAATCCCGACAACTTCCCCATGAATTGGGCATGGATCACGGGACGAATAACGGAGTCAACGATGCTGCATCATCATCCAATCGAGTATGAGAGAATGATCGGGGAAAAAGTTGCAAAGGGGATGAAGGAAAGTGAAAACGTTAAGAGCTCCTGAGATTCTCAAAAGGGCTGCCGCACCGTGAGAAGAGTCCTCAAGAACAAAGCGTTCTGGGTTTTTGCCGCCATGATCGTCCTTGCTGTTGGGCTCTCTTATTCTGCCCGCAGGACTCGGGAATCTACGTTTTGTGGAAACTGTCACTACATGGTCCCTTACATAAAGCAGTGGAGAACATCATCCCACCGGATGGTCGAGTGCACAAGATGCCACGACTATCCCCTTTCAAGGCTGCTTATTTCCAGTCTCAAATACGCGACAAAGACCTACAATCAAAGACCGAGGACAGAGGTCAAGAACAGCAGCTGCCTCCAAAAAGGTTGTCACGCAGAGGGATTGCTCACGGCCAAGGCTGCGTTCAGGGGCGGCATTGCGTTTGACCACTCCCTCCACCTCAACAAGCCAAAACGGGGAATGAAGCTCAGTTGTACGAGCTGTCACTACCAGATAGTCCAGGGCGAGCATATGGCCGTTACGCAAAGAGTGTGTTTCCTATGCCACTTCAAGACGGCTGGAAAGGGTGAGTCTGCGACTGGATGCCCCTCATGCCACGCCATGCCGAAAAGGAGCGTGGAACACGAGGGGTTTGCCTTCAGCCATGAGTCATATCTGAAACTCGGAGTTAAGTGCAAGCAGTGCCATGTAGAAGTCACCTCTGGATACGGGGATGTTCCAGAAGAAAGATGTTTTTCCTGTCATGTGGAAAGATTCGAGAAGATGAAGGATGTTCCGCTGATCCACGAAACCCACATTTCGAAGCACAAAGTCGATTGCCTCATGTGCCACACTCCGATTGAACATGGGAACGTCGCCATGGTGGGTCCGCTCGAAGTCAGGTGCGAGAGCTGCCATCTGAAACTTCACGATGCTGAAAAAGAAATGTACATGGGGATTGACGGCCAAGGAGTGCCAGACCTTCCGAGCAGAATGTTTGCAGCGCAGGTTTCGTGCAACGGATGCCACATCCACGCGACTGAATCCGGAGAAGTCCTGTTTGGCGAGAAGCGGGTAGAAGCGCAGAGGGAAGCATGCGTCTCATGCCACGGGAAGGGTTATGACCTGATGCTTGACGACTGGAAGAGAGTGATGAGGAAGGCTCAGGCCGAGTGCAGGGCGAAGCTGAAGGATGCAGAGGCGATTGTCCGTTCTTCCGGCGTCGGGGGTTCCCAAAAGGTGAAAGCTTCCGGCCTCCTGGAGATCGCTGAGTTCAATTGCGACTTTGTTCGGGCAGGAAAAGGTGAACACAATGTGGAACATGCAATCAAGCTTCTCAGGAAAAGCGTGTTGTCTGCAGATTTGGCCGTGAAAGAAGTCGGCGGTCAGACCGGCGCCTCGGTGAGCCCTATTCTAGGGTTGCCTGACGGCTACTGTCTTCCTCTGTGCCACAGAAGAACCAGCTCACCGGAGAAGGTGAGCTACAAAGGGAAAAACCTTCCACACAAATTCCACATCGAAGAAGCCGGCCTCGGGTGCGGCGCTTGCCACTCAGTCGAAAAGCACAAAGCGCTGGACGTGAAAGAAAAAGTCTGCAAAGACTGCCACTAAACAAGTGTCGTGTCCGTAAATTCCTTGTCTACGTGTTTACCCCAGGACACGACACTTTCATAGGGGCTTGCCGCCCCTCTGACGCTTCAGGATGCTCCTACTCGTCGCATCCCTCCACTGTCACCCCTGAGGGGGTCGGCCACGACCCCCTCATACCCCCTGGCAGTGTGCCTTGTGAAACCCACTGTATTTCGTCAAGCGATTCCTGGGACGGCACACTCCGGCAGAGGGAGGCCGGGGACCTCCTGCCTATTTCGCCGGCGACCACTCGCCTATGGACTCCGCCCGGACTTTGCACCTGCCAAGAGAGGTCCATCGTTCATTGGAATTGTATGTCCATTCGAGATATTCCGATCCGCCGCCGCTTGTCGTTGTGATCAGATAACGGTTGTTCAGATTACCGATGGCATTGGCCTGCGCCGACGGGCTTGGGTTGTCACCGCCGGAAGGATCAACCGGAATCCACCCGTAGTTGGGAAGATAGACTTCAACCCACCGGTGGAACACGTCATCATCCGAGGCATCATCGCCCCTTATGACAACAGAGCCGACATATCTCGCGGGCAGTCCGCTGGCAAGGCACAGGGCGATATATACGAAGCTGTACTCCGAACAAGAACCTGTTCCCCTCTTCAGCACGGTCGGCGCAATATTCCATCCGCCTGCCAACTGGTACTCCATGTGACCGATCACGTAGCTGAATATCTTTCTGGCGATCCAGTACGGATTGGTTTCATCCCCAACTGCCTCCTTGGCAGACTTCTGTATGAAAGGATCGCTGAGAGAGTATTTGGTATCATCTGCCAGATATTTGTCCGTGATTGACTTGGGTATGTCTTTCAGTGAGCCCACCATCTCCGGAAATATGAAATACCTTATCTTGTAGAGCCTTGTTTTGACCTTCATGCTCACCGAGGAGAATTTGGTGGCTTCAAGATTCTGGAATTTGTAGTGTGCTACTTTCTGTCCCCAGCGGTCCGTCAGGAAATCATTGGGCGGAGGATAGTACTCGATCTGCCCGACAATTTCCTGATTGTTCAGATTCTCCGGCACTGCTAAATACACGTCCAAGTCTTTTATCACACCCGGTCCATAGTTTCTGACCTGGTTGGTGTATTCCAGAAACTCCAGCTTCTCATCGCTGCGGGTAAAAGTCTCTTTTCCGCGCACAGTCAGTTTATAGACCTGATCCGTTTGGTAATCGACATTCCACAAGCTCGTGCCGTCCCAGGCAAGCCCCCGGGCATATGGACCTGGTGCATCAAAAAACAGAACAACATCTCCGTTGTCCGGAGTAACCATGTAGATCATGTTGCTTATCCGGTCGGAGACCCAGAGGTATTTCCCATCATAGGCCAGTCCGGAGGGATTGGATGAAGGGGCAGGTATGCTGGTGATCGTGGTTCCGTCATCCGTGCTGACTTGCTGGATTTGCTTGCCATTCAGATCCGTGATCCAGAGAAATTTCCCATCCCAGGCCAGACCGTCCGATGTCTGAGACGGAGAGGTCAGGGTCTTAACAGCGAGGCCGGTCTTGGCATCGATCTGGAAAATCAGATTGTCCTCGGCATCCACGTTCCACAGAAACTTCCCGTCCCAGGCCAGGCCCAAAGGATGAAATCCTGGCGAGGAAAGAGAATCGACGACTTTTCCATTGTCAGGGTCAATCTTGTAAAGCATGTCCGTCTTGCGATCACAATTCCAAAGATACTTCCCGTCAAACGTCAGGCCGGTTGGGCAGGAGCGGGGAGTGGGAAAAGATTTCTCCACGTCACCAGTGGCGGCGAAAACATACGATGCCATGCTGATCGCCACCCACCCACAAGCAAGCAAGCCGAAAATCAGAGACTTTGATTTCTTCATGGCTTTCTCCTTTCAGGGACCCGGAGCTTCACCGCAGTGATACGCAGGAAGGAAAACAAAGATCAGGAGAAAAAGCAAGGTTCTTCTTGGAGATGTCCTTTCCCTCCTGCCGAAAATGTCGATCCTTCTTGAACTCGCTCACTCGAATTTGCGAACTCGGCCTGCGGCCTCAGACAGCGCAAATTCGCCCCCCTCGGGGTCGCTCCCTCGTCCAAGAAGGGAGCCCAGAGATTTTCGGAAAGTCGGTTCAAGGACATCTCCAATCCTACCTGCTGCACTTTTTCTCAGCCGAGGCGAAGCGGAGATCCTAATGATATGATTAACTGGTGCGACATTAACGGAGATGACGTATATTCCGTCCTGGATATTCGGGTCGCAAAGAGAAAGGTTGCACACGATGCTGGGGGGATTCAATCACAACTTCCGTTCGATCTCGTCTACGCCGGGTCGTGCGGTTGATCCGTCCGAGGCGACGAAACGAGTTCGCCGCCACTCCCTCGTTCTATACGGGCTGATTCTGCTCCTGGGCCTTCTCTACCTGCTCACATTTTCCCATGTCAGCTCGCTGGATGCCCTCTACTACTTTCACAACTACGAACAGGGCGGCCTGAAAAATCTACTGCATCCTCATCACCTTGTCTTTGAATTTTCCGGGAAGGGATGGTTCGAGCTCTGGCGCGGGCTCGGTTACACCGGCAGGGTCGATTTGCCCGCCAAGACACTCAGTTTGGCCGCCGCCATAGTCGCTCTTGTCATTTTCGCAAGAACGCTTGCGCTAGTTTTTGGCACGGGATTTCTGACTCCCGCACTCTTGCTGGTTTTCGGATTGAGTTACAACATGTGGCACATGGCTACCGAGGCTGAGCCTGTCATATTCTTC
This sequence comes from Candidatus Eisenbacteria bacterium, assembly GCA_030017955.1. NCBI lineage: Bacteria > Candidatus Eiseniibacteriota > Candidatus Eiseniibacteriota bacterium. The sequence continues at coordinate 1,412 of JASEGR010000060.1, read as the reverse complement.
ATACTTTTCTCCAACTCCATTCTCTACCTTCTGCTTCGCCTGCTCCTCACCGGAAATGCGCGGCGCTCAACGGGATGGGCGCTCGGGCTTGTCAATGCGGCCGGGGTGCTCTTCCACCAGGAGCTGATCCTGGCAATTCCATTCTGTCTCGCAGTACTCTGGAAACGGATCGAACGTCCGTTCCGCACGCGCACGCTGCTGACGTACCTCGGCGTGACCTGTGGAATCATATTGTTGGCGTACTGGCTCGCGGCAACTCTTGGCGCGGGAGCCCGGGGCCTTGGTGGAATGGTCCACTGGGTCACGAGCTATCGAACCGAGTTTGCAGCAGGGTGTGGCCGGTTCAGTCCCCAGACCCCCGTGAACACGCTCCGCGGAGCAGCTTCCATGTTCCTGGGCGGAACTGCGCTAAAGGGCTGGCTGAGTCCGGGCTCGGCCATGAATATTCGCTTCGTTCTTGCGTTCTTGCCTTTCCTGGGGCTGGCCTTGGCAGTTGTCTTGAGTCTTGTATCCGCATTCGCACGGCTTCAATCCACCAGGATTCCAGCCCCGGGGTTGGTCATACTCCTTGTCGTCTGGCTTGTCGTATTCGCGGGTTTCGCCGCATGGTGGATGCCGCAGAACCGGAATTTCTGGGCACCGGTACTTCCGGCCCTGGTGCTGCTCTGCGGATTGGGACTTGAGACGGCGTCAGGCAGGAGCGCGGCGTCACAATGGCGGCGGATCGCACTCGTTGTGTGGATTCTTGCTCTTTTGGGTGGGAATCTTTTCGGAGGAATTCTCCAAAAACATTCACAGAGCGATGCCAGGCAGGAACTCGCAGTCAGACTCAGCCGGATTTGGGAGAAGGGAGACTTGCTGCTATTGCCGCTGGATCGAACGTGCCTAGCGATGACTTTCTATCACCCGGAGATCCGGTGTGTCGGACTTGAGCCCGGGTTGGTTCAGCAGGGCACCAGGTTGGTCGCGGGGATGCCGGCACTTTCGGACACAGAGGCGGATTCTACTTGGACGACGGCTGCAAGCGCTGCGTATCAAACCATGTTGAGCGGAAACCGGGTCTTGGTATCCTCGGACCTCGTGCCGCAGTTCGCAATGTATGTCTCGAATTTCATGCCAGCCGGCAGCCAAACGCGCCTGGTTGACCTTTTCGAGTTCTCCGATTCAGTTGTCCCGCAGGACCAAAAGAAGCTTTTCGAGCTGCGCCTGGAACCGAGGTAAAGAAGCCCTCTCCATTTCAACTGACGATCTTTAATCTACTAATCTGCGAACACAACGCTCTTTTCATGAAGAGCAGATCCGCGGGCGTAGGGTGGATTTCGGCAGGAACGCAGGCTGAGGAATTGAGTGATGTGAGGAATTGAGTGATGTGAGACGATAACCGTGTTTGCATGGGGTCCTTGCTGATAAGA
>JASEGR010000059.1 GCA_030017955.1 Candidatus Eisenbacteria bacterium | reverse complement strand
GGCATAATAACGATCTAATTCCAGTCTTGACAGTGGAGACAAGTTCATACAGGATGGCGTGTGAGATTTTCGGTAACAGGCAGAAATTACTGGTGCTAAGATAGGATGCGAGTGGAGAGAGACGGCAATTTCGGTGCGCCGTCTCCCGTGTCCAGTCTCGGGGGGTCACTCCTAGTCTGCCAAGTGTCAAACTAGGGCTCAGAGAGAATCGTTGTCTGGGAGCCGGAGGGAAAGTGCCTTGAACCGGATTTCCGTTATGCCAAGAGGTTTGCTCTCTGCCGTAGCGCTAGTTCTTCCTGCAATAATCTTGCTTGCCGCAGTCTCCTACGGTCAGGAAAGCAATCAGGGAGGTTTTACCCATCCTCCAACATCTCTTCTCCTGAATCTTTCTTACAGCAATACTGCATTCACACAAAATGGAAGCGTGGGTATTTCTATCGGCAAATTTTTGTACGAGAACCTGGAGCTTGCTCTGGGGGCGCGCGCCTTTGGAATTGAGAATAGCGAATATTCTTATGATCCTGTAACCATGTCTCCAAAGGAGACCAACACTTCTACGACTTTCATCTCCGGAAGCGTCGCTCTGAATCTCCACCTCGTATCGCCTAATCTTCTGGAGAAACGCCTTTCTCCTTATGTGGGATTGGAGGGCGGGTATACGCTCATGAAATCCTACACTTCATCCTACGACTCCGAGGAGCCAAGCTGGTTATGGGGAGGAACTGTGGGCGCGGTGTACTACGTCTCCAAGACATGGGCAGTGGACGGAGGCTGGCGTTTCACTTTCCAGAGACGGCCGACAGAATTCGGCAAAACTGCAGTTGTTGATGAGTCAAGCGCGAACGTTGGGATACGAACCTTTTTCTGATTAGGGGCTGATGTGATCGAGGAAGTGCAAATCAGGAGGGAATCATGAAACAGTCAATTCTGTTGGTCGTGTCTTTTGTGTCGATCTGCATTCTCTTGGCCTTCATCTCTGGATGCACGCGCAAGATTGAGGTTTCTCCGACGCAGCCGGACGGTACCCTCAGGCACGCCTACACCGGATCGATAACCGTGAAGATTCGTGACCGCTGCACTGACCGGCCTGTCGGGGGAGTACTGGCATCTGTTGGCGCAAATGGTGTAGTTGTCACCGCGACTTCTGATGGTAGCGGCAGTCTTTCCTTTGCCAATATCCCCATTAGCGCATCGGGATTAGCCGATTCAATACGGAGGTCGGATGTCCAGGTCGTAACAGGCAGATACGTTTTCACATTGTCATTTGTCGACGTAAACCAGTCCATTCCCGGGGGCAGCCCCCGTTACAAGGATTACTACTTCGTAGACACTCTCGTGACTTTTGTCGGCCTCTCGGACAATCTCACGTCCAGCATATATTTCCAGGTGAGCAAGCTTAATACCAGAATCGCCGGCGAGGTTGTTGATCAGAACATGCAGCCGGTGAATGGCGCGATAGTCATGCTGTTTGATCAAATGATGAGAACTTTGATTGCCGACACTGTTACCGTGAACGGCGTCTATTCCTTTAGGAACGTGGAAAGCGGGATAAACGTGGCCATAAGAGCGCAAAGCTCAGATGGATCCCTTGAGGGAGGCCTGCCTGCTCCGGGTTATTTTACGCTCATCTGTAATTCCACGTCTGATTCCTTGCGCGCTCAGGTTCAAGCCGAGCAAATTGTGCTTAGTCCAGTGGACAACATCAGTCCGTTCGTCACATCAATAACCCCACAGCACAATTCAGACGTTTCACCCACCGACCTTCAGATCGTCTATACGTTCTCTGAACCTGTCAAGCAAACGCCGTATACTCGCACCGATCTTCCGCCCGGGCACGGCACAATAATCGACGGCATTGTTTTCATCTACGACGGATATAAGGCGCCGACCGCGCCAGCCGGACCGATCCCGCGCACTGCCCAGTGGAACTCCTCGTTCACGCAGCTGACTGTAACTCCCCAGGGTATCATTGGATCGGCAAAGTACAGCGTTGATGCGCGCACGGCTTTCACTGCTGCTAACATTCTGGATCGATCAGGCAGGGGATTGGTCAACAACGCGAATATCACGGGCGATTTTGAAGTTCTTAGGTTGACTACAAACGGGTCTTCGACTGTACCGGGAGCACCAGTCCTGGTAAGACGTTCCATCCCGGGTACGTTTGATCCGCTGGATGTCGGGGGCGGAACAGTCGGTCTTGCATGGGGCTTTGATGCGACTGCCCGTGCCTATAACATATACAGGAGTGTTGGCGGCGGATCCTTTGACACGCTGCGAACAAACTATACAAAAACGCAATTCCAGGAAACCAGCCCGGTTCTCTATGCCGGAACATGGCCGGACCCGTATGCGGCCAGATCGGTAAGGTACAAAGTCACAGGCCTTAGTAGGGATCTCGTAGAGGGCACTGCAAGCAATATCATCGAGGTCAGTGATTCGAAGAAGCCAACGGTGGTGTGGGGTTCTTTCAGCATCGATTCGACATCTGCGGCAGCCAAGGCCAACGGCGTTTACTACATGACCCTTCCGTTCAGCGAGCCGTTGCTTATTTCTTCGGCAGAAGACAATCCTTCGACGAAATACGTTTTCACAAACACGTCGCCCGCTCTTACCGTGACCAAAGCTGACTATCTTGGTTGGAATGCTGGACTCAGCGCATGGGTGGTCCGGCTCACCGTGTCACCGCGTGGGGGGTTGAAACCTAACGGAGCCACACAGCCCACGCTGACAGTTGGAACCTCAGTGACAGACCTGAATGGCAATGCCCTTGATACCGCTGGCGGGGCGAATGTCTACAAGTTCCCGATGTACTTCTTCGAGGGCTTTGAGGCCGTGTGGACAGGATCGGGCGGAGCGGCTCCAGCTGGCTGGACTAGAGTCGATGTGGTCGGCACTGGAAACTGGGTCCAGCGCGTAAATCCACTGACCGGGCAAGCACCTCCCCTTGGCAACGTAGCGTATGATGCCACGGCAACGGCATCTTTTGGTTCAGGCACCGTAGCGGGGAATACGGTAAGAATCGAGAGTCCGATAATAAACCTGAGCTCCGCTGCTGCGCCGAAAGTACGGTTCGCCTACGTGAACACGACGGGCACAGATGTGTTGAGGCTCCGAATCTCAACAGATGGCGGGGCAAATTGGAGCACGGTTTCGACTCTGGGTACAACACCGAGCAGCACATGGCAGATACAGACCATTGCCATCCCGGGAGCGGCCAACCAATCTGATGTAAAGATTGGATTTGAAGCGGTCGCTGACGCCGGCACAAGCGATATCTGGGCCGATTATACCTGGGTGTATGAATAGTCTGTAATTCTCTGCTGGAATCAGGGCGAACGGCGGGCCCAGGCTCGCCGTTCGTTTTCTTCCCGGACATTTCCTTTATGTATGAATATCAAAGAAATAGACGTTACTTTGCACAACTTCCAGACGGGATAAAGGAATTAGGGGCTCAGGAATTGTCTGAACTTGGTGCGCAGGACATCACCCCCGAATATGGAGGAATTTATTTTAGCGCCGATAAGGAAGCGCTCTACCGCATTAATTATTCCGCACGACTTTCTTCAAGAATACTCGCGCCTCTTGTGTCGTTTAGTTGCTGCTCTACAGATGACTTATACAAGAAGGCAAAACAGATCAACTGGGCGGATTTTATTTCTCTCAACAATACATTTGCTGTTTTCGGCAATATATCGAACAGCAAGATAACTAATTCACATTATGCATCTCTTTGTTTGAAAGACGCAATCGTCGATTCATTCCGCGAAGTATCCGGACAAAGGCCTGATGTTGACTCAAGAAGTCCGGATGTATGGCTGAACCTCTACATAAGACATGACAAAGCTGTGATCAGTCTGGACATGTCGGGAGGTTCTCTTCACCGGCGGGGATACAGGAGAGCTTCCCTGTCTGCCCCGATGCAAGAGATTGTTGCCGCGGCGATTATCAGATATACAAAATGGGACGGATCTGTCCCGCTTTATGATCCCATGTGCGGTTCCGGGACTTTGCTCAGTGAAGCTCTGCTGCATTACTGCAGAATTCCATCCGGTATCTTTCGTGATAACTTCGGATTTGCATTCTTGCCGGACTATGACAATTTACTCTGGACAAATGTAAAGAGAGAACAGGACCGGCACATCCGTAATTTGCCGGAGGGACTTATTGCCGGAAGTGATATATCTCCGGAGGCAATTGAAATATCAAGAACAAATATCCGGAACTTGCCGCATGGAGAAAGAATAGAACTTCAAATACTTGATTTCAGGAATAGCGAAGGACTGAAGAATGGTGTCATCATAACAAACCCTCCTTACGGCATTCGTATGGGAAACAGGCAGGAGCTTGATCTTCTTTACGAAGCACTCGGGGATTTTTTGAAGAAGAAATGCAAAGGTTCTGCCGCCTATATTTATTTCGGTGAACGGGAATTTATCAAAAAGATCGGTCTGAAACCGGCGTGGAAAAAGCCGTTGAAAACAGGCGGTCTTGATGGAAGACTGGTAAAGTACGAGTTGTTTTAATAGAACGGAGTCAAGGGAAGTTCGAATCTCCGCGGTCCAATCAGTCCTCAACAATCCTTCCTGAAGTCGGGAATTCTCACTGAATCGCTGGCTCCCCTGGGCCATGCAACGAATCGCCACTCAATCTCCACCAGATCTTCTCGACGTCCCTCTTGCCTGAATCTCCCAGAGCATACCGAATTTCTCGGAGATTCAGATGGAGGGCAAGATGGTTCCCCACGCCTGCGGTGGTCCTCACCTGCCGTCTCCCCGACGGTTCCCATCTTCCACCCGGAACATCCTGCCCTCCCCTGGCTCGCCGGAGGGAGCACGAGCCTCACAGCGAGACTTCTCAATCATGTGTTTTGCATTGATTCTCGCGTGAGTCTTAGGGCAAGCATTGTGCCAAAGTTTAGAAACTCTTTTTAGACCTTCCTCATTTCTTAACTCCGTTGACTTCAAAGAGATTGCGTGCTGTGAGAGGGTGCCCTCCAGGGTAGTCTTAAGTTTATGCACAATCCCGGTTGACGCTCTCGCTTTCATGCCTGTAAAAAGAAGTTTACTGGGGACGAAAATGAGCATCATGAGAGAACCCGAACGCAAGACGGGGAGCTGGAATCCCAAGTAAAATAAGGAAGTCCGGGCCGCCGCTTCAGCAGCTCCCACAATTCGGGCGCTTTCCCACACATCTTGCGGAAAACTTCGCCAAGAAAACCCGATATCACCCTATTTGACCGCTTTGGCCAAGGTGCCACATCGGACTAACTCCGCACATCTCAATAAGTTGCCGTCATGGCAACAGAGTTGCTGGAATGGCACGGCACATGCATTGTGTATTTGTGTTCAGTGTGACACCCCAGAGATGTTTAGGGTTTTTGCGCCTAAACAAAAGGAGATGAGTGAAGACGGGAGGCAGTCTGGAAGCGAGCAAGAAGGCGAATCCCTCGCACCTCGCACTCCTTTATGAAAGGGGGTCTTTGAAATGGTGAATCGTGGGTACTACGACCTGAAGACAAGAGACAGATCCGTAAAGCCGACTTACTATTTCATGCTCAACTGCCTGCTTTACTCAAAGGTTGAGACTGGACTCACCCCTGAGACGGACCCGGATGAAGACGTAAACGTCTATCTTGCGCACCTTCTCAATTCGTTCATAAATCCCGACTACGTCGAAGAGGCAAAGAAGTATCTGTCAAAGTACGATACTGAGGTTTTCAGGCGGCTTGCCAATTCAACCGATGCAAGACTCAAGTACAGAATCTACAAAACGAACGCTGATTTCCTTCTCGTTTCAATCGGGATATTCGATAACCCGACGGCGCTCTGCGCAAAGCCAGGTCAGTCTCCTCACCGTGAAGAAGCGTACATAGGAAGGGGTAAGACTTACTATCATTTTGCGTACACTTTCAGTCAAGTGGTAAACAAGAAGAACCCGGCTATATCCGATGTTCTTGAAAAACTCTCGGTTGGATTCGAAAGGTACATGAAGGTTCTCTCTCATATGAGAGGCGAATACATGAATCTCCTCGACAGACTCTCGAAGGGGAAGCTCTATCAGTTGGAGAGGTCAGTGAACGAAGAGGAGAAGAAGGAAGTCATAAGAGAAAAACAAAACAGGCTGCTGGATCTTTACAGTGAGTGGAAGAAGACTCACTCTTTTCAAGTCGAGAAGCAGATGCATCTAGTAGCAGATGAAATCAAGGAGATGAATCCGAAATTCAGTTTCTCCCTTCCGGAGTCGTAGCGCACGGATTTGAGCGGTTTCTTAGAAGTCTGGCTGCTGTTGAAAAACTTGGAATGGACGGGGATGGCCGTTCCAAGTTTTTCTATTTTCTCACCCGGTGAGTTTCTAGCCCACCATTCTTGAACCAGGCAGGCAGGGTGCTGTCAGGAGGAGCTTGCGGCACCGGCCCGAGGGAAAGGTCATCCCGAAGGCTTCGACCTCTTCAGAATCTCAAGATAGGATTTCCGCACGCTATTGAAGAAACTTATCGCTTGCTCACTCTTATAGTCAGGATATGTCCAGGCAAGCGGCGAGTAGCTTCCCTTGATGAACAGGTATTCAATCTCCGCGTAAATTCCACCTCCAATGTACATTCTGTGAGGAGAATCTTTTCCTGAAGCGAGCACGACTCTCAGGACGTCCAGATATCCCGGATCTATGTTCACTCTCCGTTTTCCTTCTACCACGAAATTCCGCTCGCAACTCGAGCCGAACTCCTTGAGGCGCGGGAGATCATCGGGACCTACCAGCTTGTCAAAGGCCAGGTAGCATCTGAGCAGTTGACTACCCATCTCGCGCTCGTAGTATTGTGTGAAATCGAAGGGGAACTCCTCGCTTCTCTTCAGCACCTGCCCAAAGCTCTCTTTAAGACGCTCTTCGGCCTCTCCGAAAAGCCCTTCTTCTCTGCTTAAGAGCCCGGCGATTATGAGGACACGATTGGGTTCAGACAGCATTTTTCTTCCCGCGACATGCTTTCACGCACAGGCCACAGATTTCTGTGCCGATGTTTTCCGTTTTCACGAAGAGACGAATCGTATCAAGGCACTTCTGCAAATTGAACTCTTCCCTGGTTTCCCCTATTGCGCCGGCGGGACAGCCGACAATACATGCTCGGCACTCCCCGCATCCAAATTCGAGAACGCCAGCGCATGCGAGCGGCATGTCCGTAAGAACCGTCGCATACCTGACTCTTGCCCCATAGAGCGGATTGACAAGCAGCCTGCTCCTCCCTGCCCACCCGAGGCCGGCATGAACGCCCACCAGAATGTGCGAAAGATGTCCCCGCCTTTTTTCCCAGTCTATTATCTGGGAAGCAGGAATTGGAAATGCCCTTTTTCCTTGTCTCTGAATTTCCGAAACCAGCCTCAGAGAAACGTTGTCAAGAAACCTGTTTGTTTCCCTGTAGTGATACTGATACGTCTTTGTCGGCCTATCGACCAGGCTGTCCATCAGGGAATCGCTCAGTCTCATACCGATTACTATTGCGTAGTCCAGTCCGTCAATGATCGAGCGCGGCTCAATCAGGAAGGTGTCCCTGATTCCTCTCACATCGGCAACGCCGAAAACAGGGATTCCCAATTCTGTGGCAATACTGCGCAGGACTTCTGTGTTCTCGTCCTTATTCAAGGTTTTCTCTAGAAATAGATGAGTGTTAGAGCGATTGAGGCGACGGAATTCTTTTTCAGCTAATTCCGTAGTTCGGTGCTTCCTTGGTAATGAATATGTCGTGGGGATGACCTTCTCTCAAACCTGCCCGGGTGACTCTGACGAAGCGTGCTTTCTTCCTGAGCTCATCAATGTTCTTTGCGCCCACATAACCCATGCCGGCTTTGAGACCGCCGATGAGCTGATAGACAATGAGAGCAAGGTCCCCTTTGAAGGGGACTCTTCCCTCAACGCCTTCCGGGACGAACTTGGTTTCCCTTTCCTGGAAGTACCTGTCCCTGGGTCCGCCAAAGAGCGCTCCGAGGGAGCCCATGCCCCTGTAAATCTTGTAACTCCTCCCTCCCAGAAGCACGACATCGCCGGGACTCTCCTGCGCTCCAGCGAACAGATTTCCGATCATCACCGATGAAGCCCCGCCGGCCAGCGCCTTCGTCATATCTCCGGAATAGCGAATTCCGCCGTCCGAGATTACGGGAGTGCCTGCCTCCCTGGCCGCGGACGCGCACTCCATCACTGCGGTAAGCTGAGGCACTCCGGCTCCTGTGACGACCCTCGTCGTACAGCTTGCGCCAGGCCCGACGCCTACTTTTATTCCGTCAGCCCCGGCTTTGATAAGGTCTCTTGCCGCCTCGCCGGTCGCTACATTCCCGGCAATCACATCCGTCGATGGGAAGAGCTTCTTCAGTCTCTTCACTGCCTTCATGACCCTGACTGAATGACCGTGAGCGCTGTCTATGACGAGTGCGTCCACATGTGCCTTGACAAGTTCAGCCGCGCGCTCCTCATAGTCCCCAATCGCGCCGATGGCCGCGCCGACTCTCAGCCGTCCGAGCTCATCTTTTGCGGCATTCGGAAACTGGACCTCCTTCATCATGTCCTTGAGCGTAATCAGGCCTTTGAGATTCCCTTTGCTGTCAACTATTGGCAGCTTTTCGATCTTCTTCTCCCTGAGCATCTTCTTTGCTTTCTCAAGCGAGATGCCCTGCGGCGCCGTCACGAGGCCGCTCTTCGTCATGAACTTGGAGACCGGGCTTTCAAGGTCATCCACAAACCGAAGGTCCCGGGCAGTTAGAATACCCAGCAGTTTTCCGTGCCTGGTTATCGGGACACCTGAAATCTTGAACTCAGCCACAAGCTCGAGGGCTCTTCTCACAGGCAGGTCGGGCGAAAGCGTAACAGGATCCCTGATTATCCCGCTCTCTGATCTCTTTACTTTTCCAACCTCCGTGGCCTGCTCGTCGATCCCGAACCTCCTGTGAACGATCCCGATCCCGCCTTCTCTCGCGAGGGCTATTGCGAGCGGTGCTTCGGTAACGGTATCCATGGCCGCCGATATAATCGGAATCCCGAGACGGATTCTCTGCGTGAGGAAGGTATTCACATTTATTTCTCGCGGGGTAACCTCTGACCGGAGCGGAACAAGAAGGATATCGTCGAAACTCAGGGCAAGTTCGAAGTTTTTCAACTACACACCCTCGACCTCAGGCCGGCCATCTTGAACGGACTCAATCTCATTGCAGGCTTTGACTGGGAAGACCATATAAACATATATGCATTTGAGTATCTATCAATAAGCCCTGATTGAATTCTTTTGACTCTTTTCAACTCCTCTTCTTCAGTTTCTCGATCGGGAAATAGTAGTTTACGCCGACTCTCACTTGTAAGAAGGCATCGTCCTCGCCGAAAGCAGTCGGAAATTCGGTTTCGTTCGCTGAAAGTATGTAGTGATACAGCATACCTGCAGAAACACCGACGCTAGGGCGAGCCAGATATTCCGCACCGACCTCTCCATAGCCCCCCGGGTCTGTCGCTCTCAGCAGCGCCTTTGTCTGAGGATCTTTAATCACATTCCGGCCCGCTTTGGTCTCGATAACCCATGAGTAGAACCCTCCTCCAAAGCCGATCCTTGGGGCCAACTTCCCGCCCATTAGAGGCTTCTTCCCATATGGCCTTAGCTCAAGGCCAAATGTAAGCGGAAGCTGGGTCGCTATCATGTTCTTCGATGACGGATACCCCGTCCATCCGAAACCGGTGGTAATGACTGTCGCCAATCTGTCGGAGAAGAAATACCTGATCCGGAAATCCCCCATCCCTCTCATGCTGGCCTTGTCTTTCACGTGCTCGTCCTGAAGCATCCTCATGACCCCGACTGCGCCCCCAAGACTTCCCTTGCCTGAAAGGCTCTGCGCACCACAAACGCAAGGAGCAGAAACCAGAATCAAGAATGTTACGATTCCCATGAACTGGCTGAATCTTGCCAAAGAGAATATACTTTTGGGGCTCATCTCAAAGCCTCCCTGGGTGAGCGATTTGGTGAGGGTTCCATCAAATGACTTGGCACAGTATAAGTTGTGAAATTTCTCGTGTCAAATCCTAATCTGCAATCCGGGGACACATGACTCAAATATCTCGGCACATTTGGCCTCATAGGGCCGCACTGGCAGCGGCAAATTCGGTCGTCCGGGCGCAGGAATAACAGCGGACGAACCTGCGAGCTCCTCGAACCGGCTCAATTTGGTCTTGACATCGCCCGCCTTGAAACACTAGGCTTATGGCTAGAAGTCCATGCGGTTAGATGGTTCATTGTCCAAGATGTTGGGGACGCTTAACGCGCAGTTTCTGCGGTTTTCCTTCATGGAATTTGCCTTCTTCTGTCGTGCTGGCGGTGTAGCTCAGCTGGTCAGAGCAGGAGAATCATAATCTTCGTGTCCGGGGTTCGAATCCCTGCACCGCCACCATATTCCTCCAAGGCCGGATTCGCACATCAGGGTTTCTCTCCAAGAATGGGAAAAAGCGCCGGAGGTCATTTCTGACATGCACCAGAGATTGCCGGGGAAAATCGAAAAAGCCATCAGGCAAGAAAATATATTCCTGCCAGGGGATCGTGTGCTCGCGGCGGTGTCGGGAGGTCCTGATTCATGCGCCCTTCTTCACATTCTGTTCGAGCTCAAAGATGCCTGTGGATTCGAGCTTGAGGCAGCCCATCTTAATCACGGTCTGAGGGGACACGAATCCGACGATGACGAAAGGTTCACAGAGGAGTTCGCCGGGAAATTGAACATTCATCTCGCGACCGAAAAAGCAGATATCGCGCGCACGGCCAGCGAGAGACAGATTTCTATCGAAGAAGCGGCTCGCTGCGTGAGATACAGTTTTCTCGAGAGAGTCTCTGCAGAGCGCAAGCTGAACAAGATTGCTCTAGGACACACGCTTGATGATCAGGTCGAGACTGTCCTTCACAATTTTCTTAGAGGCGCCGCCCTTAGGGGTCTTTCCGGGATGCTTCCCGTTCAAGGGAAATTCGTCAGACCTCTTCTTGGTGAAAGAAGGGAGACACTCCTTGACTATCTCAGAGAAAAGGGAATCCCCTGGAGGATCGACAGTTCCAATCTTGACCCGCATTTCACCAGGAACAGAATCAGGCACAAACTCATTCCGTTTCTTGAAAAAGAGTTCAACCCGGGGCTCAGAGAAACTCTATCCAGAAACTCGAAAGTGCTCGGAGAGATTGACGGCTACCTGTCCGCTGAGGCGGAAAAGCTGTTTTCAACAGTCGGAAAGCATGAGGGAAACAGGATAACCCTTGATCTGAGATCCCTCCTTCAATATGATAGAGCGTTGGTTGCGTATTCGATTGCTCACGGCTTGTGCAGGCTCAAGGGTGATCTTCAGGAGATCTCGTCTAAACATCTTGCCTCTCTTTCCCGTTTGGCGTTCGAACTGCCTACTGGTAGCCTGGTTGTTCTTCCCCAGGGGCTTGCCGCACAGAAGACATCCGACTTGATTGAGATCTTCTTCGACGACGGGAGAAGAGAAGAAGGTCCACGTGAAGAGAAAGCAGAAAAGGAGCTGACGATCCCCGGCACGACTGAGATTCGGTGGGCACATCTTTCCTTGGTCGCTAATCTGGCCAATGGCCGGGACCTATCAAGCCAGGAGACACGGGGAGAGACTTGTGCTTTCTTTGACTTTGACTCACTCGAGCTGCCGATCCTGGCGCGGGCAAGAAGATCCGGTGACCGGTTTCAGCCCTTCGGCATGGAGACCGGCACCAAAAAGGTCAAGGAAGCCATGATAGAGAAGAAGATTCCCCGTTCGGAGCGGAAAAAGGTGCCGATAGTTTGCGATAAAAGGGGGATTCTCTGGGTGGTGGGTGTCGCCAGAGGCAATCTTTCAAGAGTGGAACCGGGAACAAAGAGAATTCTTACCATTGAGGCAGCGGAGGGACGGGGGACAGTTGACTCAAATCCCGAGAAAAGAACTTTTTGACGAGCGTGTGCTCCTGAGCGAAAAGCAAGTACAGAGCTGCGTCAGCCGGATGGGGACGAGGCTCTCGAAGGATTATGATGGAAAGTTTCCGGTCCTTATTGCCGTTCTTAAGGGAGGAGCCGTTTTCCTGATAGATCTCATCCGCGCCATGGGCATCCCGCTGGAAATCGACTTCATGTCTGTTTCAAGCTACGGCTCTGCCACGAGTTCTTCGGGTGACGTAAAGATAATTCACGAGATCCGGTCCAACATCAGAGGCCGGGATGTAGTCGTGGTTGAAGGAGTTGTGGACACAGGACTTACGTTGAGATATGTGCTAAACTATTTAAGGTCAAAAGAACCGCGAAGCCTTGAAGTCTGCACGCTGCTTGACAAGGAGCCATGCAGGCAGGTTGAGATTCCGCTTGCGTATGTCGGGTTCAAGATAGGAAGAGATTTTGTTGTTGGCTACGGGCTTGACTACGACGAGGAATATAGAAACCTTCCATACGTGGCAGTGCTCGAAGCCAGGAAGCCAAAGGAGAAGTAGCGCATATGCTTCTTGAAAGAGGCAGAGATCCGAAAGAGACTCCCAAGAAGAAGGTACAGGGAGGCCGGAAGCCGAGAAGATTCAGAGCTCCAAGCCCCAAAGGGCTTCCCATCCCTCCGTCCCGCCCCATGAGGACCCTTGCCTTCTGGGTTTTGTTTACGCTTATTGCCGTAATTGTTTTCCAGTACTTTTCAGTCGGAAGACCCCGCGAGCAGGAAATTAGCTTTTCCAAATTCGTCCAGGAGATCAATCACTCGAATATCAAGTCGGTGGTCATCGGAGGGAAGAAGATAAAGGGCGATCTTCGTTCCGAGTCGGCCGTCGATGTTGAGGGAAAATCCGTCAAGTTCACAAATTTTGTAGCATGGATACCCTTTGAAGATCCGCAGCTCCCTCAGAGGATTTTGGACAAGAACCCGGATGCAAACGTAACTTCCAAACCTTCGGGGGTAAACTGGGGCAGCATCGTTTTCTCTGCTCTTCCGGCGATTCTCCTTCTCGTCTTCTGGGTTTTCCTGATACGGCAGATGCAGTCCGGAGGATCGACTGCTCTCAAGTTCGGCAAGAGCAGGGCGACGCTTCTTGTCGAGGACAGGCCCAAAGTCACGTTTGAGGATGTGGCGGGTGCCGATGAAGCAAAGCAAGAGCTTCAGGAGATAATTGAGTTCCTGAAGGACCCGAGGAAATTCCAGACACTCGGCGGGAGAATCCCAAAGGGAGCTCTCCTTCTGGGCCCTCCCGGCACCGGGAAGACTCTTCTCGCCAAGGCGGTCGCGGGCGAAGCGGAAGTCCCGTTTTTCAGCATGAGCGGCTCGGATTTTGTCGAAATGTTTGTAGGTGTGGGAGCGTCCGTCACTGGCGACACCCCGGTTGTCGTGAGGACCGACCGAGGTGTGCAGTTGACCGAGATCGGCAGGTTCATAGATTCCTACTACCAAGGTGAGACCGAAGGCAATGTTGTTTATGTGAATGGCATACAAACCTTGGGATTCGCTGAGAAAGACTCCAAGTTTACTGGTTCCGCAAAAAGATTCTTCGGACACAGCCAGTGGGTCGGCATCAAGGGTGTTTACAGGCACCGCGTCACGGAAATCTGCGAGATTCACTATCTCGGCGGTGTAATCAGCACAACCGCTGACCACAGTGTATTCGTGCGCACGCGCAATGGTGTTCATCCCAAAGCAGCCCGCGACTTGAAGCCCGGTGATGTGCTGGTTGTGTTACCAATCAAAGTGCGCAATGAATACCTGCCGGTTGTCGGCACAACGCACAGCGTGCGGGGACATCAGTTCGTGTCCGTTGATGAACCAATAAGCGTTGATGTCTGGGAGGGGGATCCGGCCGCAGAAAAGAAGTACAGTTTTGCGATGGCCCAGGGCGAGACCATGAGCCAGTATGCTATCGCAAGTGCCATTGGCGTCTCGCAGGCGACGGTAGGACATTGGCAGAGCGGCAAGCACATGCCCCGCGCTCTGAGCCGCAACTACACAGATGTTGAGCTTCCTGAAGCGCTCAAGGTCACACCGGGACTGATGAAGCTGCTCGGTTACTACACAGCTGAAGGCCACTGCAACAATTGCCTGGAATTCGTTTTTGGCGCGCACGAGATTGCTCTCCATGCCGACTGCATTTCCCTGATGCGTGAGGTCTTCGGGTTGGAAGCAGCGATCGAATTCACGACCGACAACTCGGCGCGATTCCGCTATGGGAGCGCAGTCTTGGGTCGGTTCTTCGCGCATCAGTGCGGCAATGACTCTCACAACAAGCATATCCCTGATATGCTCTGGGACTTGCCCAGGGAATACTTCGAGGCATATCTCAGCGGCTATGCACACGGCGACGGATACACGACAAAAGAGGGTAAGTTGAGCATGACAACAGTAAGTCAGCAGCTTGTCCGCGAGTTAACTTGGTTGTGTGCCATGCACGGCGTTGCGCAGGGCAAGAAACCGTACGTCCGCAAGGTTGTTGTCAAACCCTACGATGGATACGTTTACGACTTCTGCGGCTGCGACAACGAGGCGTTCTTCGGGGGCGAGAAACCAGTGCTTCTGCACAATAGCAGGGTGAGAGATCTCTTTGATCAGGGGAAGAAGAATGCTCCTTGCATAATTTTTATTGACGAGATAGATGCAGTCGGAAGACACAGGGGAGCAGGTCTTGGCGGCGGGCACGACGAGAGGGAACAGACGTTGAACCAGCTGCTTGTGGAGATGGACGGATTCGAATCGAACGACGGAGTCATTTTGATTGCCGCTACAAACAGACCGGATGTACTTGATCCTGCTCTTCTCCGTCCGGGCAGGTTTGACAGGCAGATAGTCGTTGACAGGCCCGACGTGAGAGGAAGAGAAGGAATCCTCAAAGTCCATTCACGAAAGATCCCACTCGATGATGACGTGGACATGAAGATTCTTGCAAGAGGGACTCCGGGCCTTGCCGGGGCAGACCTTGCAAACCTTGTGAATGAAGCGGCTCTTCTTGCAGCCAGAAGAAACCGCAAGAAAGCAATGATGCAGGATTTTGAGGATGCGAAAGACAAGGTCATGATGGGAACAGAGAGGAAGAGTCTCATCATAAGCGATGAGGAGAAAAGAAGCACCGCGTATCATGAGTCCGGCCATGCACTGGTTGCATCGCTGCAGCCCGGTTCCGATCCAATCCACAAGGTGACCATTATCCCCCGTGGAAGGGCGCTGGGGCTTACCCACCTTCTCCCGGTGGATGAACGTTACACAAGATCCAGGGACTACCTTATGAGAACGCTCGCAACGCTGATGGGCGGGAGATCAGCAGAGCAATTAGTCCTTAAGCAGTTCACAACCGGAGCATCTAACGACATAGAATCAGCAACGGAGATAGCAAGGAAGATGGTCTGCGAGTGGGGGATGAGCGAGAAGTTGGGGCCGCTCTCCTTCGGGAAGAGGGATGAACTCATTTTCCTTGGGAGGGAAATATCTCAACACAAAGATTACAGCGAGAAAACCGCAATGACTATTGATGAGGAAGTGCGCGCTATAGTCGAAACCGCCAGCGAACAGGCAACCAAGCTCCTTTCAGAGAACATTGACAAGCTCCACCGCCTTGCAGCTGCGCTCCTTGAACGCGAAATACTGGACGGCGAGGAGACTCTCAAGATCATCCGCGGAGAGGAGATTGCTCCGCTATCCAACACAAAAGAAAAACAGCCTTCCGAATGGAAATCACAGGAACCCCCGCATCCATCCTCCGCTTAAGAGACCTCAGTTTTGATCTCTCTCTGCGTACCTATGTAATGGGCATTCTTAATGTGACTCCGGATTCATTTTCAGACGGCGGAAAATTCATCAGCTTCAAGGACGCCCTGAACCACGCGGAGAAAATGCACAAGGATGGAGCGGATATTATTGATGTCGGGGGCGAAAGCACAAGGCCGGGAGCTGAGCCCGTGTCTCTTGATGAGGAGGAGAGGAGAGTCCTCCCGGTCGTAAAAGAACTGGAGAAATCCGGCATTCCTGTTTCTGTCGATACGTACAAGTATTCGATTGCGGAGAAGGCGCTCGACTGCGGCGCGCACATGGTGAACGACATCACCGGGCTCAGGACTTCGCCCGAGATTGCACGTCTTGCGAAGGAACACAGTGTGCCCCTCGTGATAATGCACATGAAGGGAACACCAAGAACCATGCAGGAAAATCCAACCTATGGGAACCTCATTGGCGAAGTTTCAGATTTTTTCAAAGAGAGAATCGGGATTGCATCGAGCTTCGGCCTTGGTTCCGAATCGATCGTCCTTGATCCGGGAATAGGATTCGGGAAGACAGTCGAGCACAATCTCGAGCTGATTGCGAATTTACGAAGGTTCAAGTTATTTGGAATGCCGCTGCTCGTGGGAGTATCAAGAAAGTCGTTCATCGGAAAAATACTCGACCTCACCGTTGATGAGAGACTTGAAGGGAGTATCGCCTCGGCAGCCATTGCGGTTCAGCAGGGGGCAAACATCGTCAGGGTTCACGATGTGAAGGAGAACGTAAGGGCGTTGAGGATTGTGAATGCGATCATGAAGTGTTAGATCCCAGGATTCAACCTGTCGCCCCTCACCCTGATCCTCTCCCCCACGGGGAGAGGGTAGGGTGAGGGGAGAGGTTGGTGAGGGGGATGATACGAAAGTTTTCCTAGACCATTTGGCCGAAGAAGATGTATGTTTACGAGAGCCGGATGGCATCTGCAGTTCCGGGGAATTATCGATGGAATAAGGCCTGCTCGCCGCCAGATTTCACCGTGGCAGCTGGACATGGAGGATGTGACCCTTGCAGTGGTTCAGGGAAGTGTGGATTCTTGATGTTCTGGATGTAGCAGTCGTCGCCTTCCTCTTCTACCGGCTCTTCCTGCTCATTCGAGGCACAAGAGCCGCGCAGATGTTCGTCGGCCTTGTTGTCATCATCATCGCTTCAATGATCTCGCAGTTTCTTCAACTCCATTCTCTGAACTGGATAGTCTCCAGCTTGGGAACTGCCTGGGTTGTTGCATTCGTGATTCTTTTCCAGCCGGAGCTGAGAAGAGCACTCGCCCTGATCGGCCAGAATAGGTTCCTTGGTTCGTTTCTTCGTATGGAGGAATTCGGTGTGCTGGGGGAGATAGTGAAAGCAAGTGAGGAGATGTCCCAGGAAAGAATAGGTTCGCTCATAGTCCTCGAAAGAGATATCGGACTCAAGAACTACGTTGAAACCGGCACGCGGCTTGATGCCCGGGTTACAAACGAACTCCTGGTAACGATCTTCACGCCAAACTCTCCTCTCCACGATGGCGCAGTGATAATTCGAGGGGACATGATTGTCGCTGCCGGCTGCATCCTGCCCCTGAGTCAAAATCCGATCATCGGGCAGACCCTGGGCACGAGGCACATGGCAGCATTGGGTATTGCCGAAGAGACTGATGCTGTTGCGGTCGTAGTCTCCGCGGAAACAGGGTCTATCTCACTCGGCTATAAGGGAACGCTCAAGAGAAAACTGGATGGCGGCTCACTGAGAAGCGAGCTTGGAAGGATTTTTGCCGAGACTGAAAAGCTTGTAGCCGAAGAGTCCGAGCTCTCCCCCGGCTAGTGTCTTTCCGCTTCCCCTAGCCTGAATTATGCACGCGTTTACTGAAAAAAGAGTGCCATCGTCCTCGGGA
>JASEGR010000058.1 GCA_030017955.1 Candidatus Eisenbacteria bacterium | reverse complement strand
TGTCGTGTCCCGGGGCAAAGACACAGACAAGGAATTTCCGGGACACGACACTAGCTGCCGGCATCTGCACGTTTTCGAAAGGAGTGAGCAGGTTGGAACAGGAGAAGAAGACAAGAGAGGCGACACTCAGGGACTTCTTCAGCGTCGTCTTCAGACGAAAATGGATAATCATTGTCCTTTTTGTCACGTCAACGTCCTTCGTCACCATAACCAATGTGCGGACTCCCGTGTACTATGAGGCGGTTGCGAGGGTGCTTGTCAGCAGGGGACAGAAAGAAAACATTCTGATGCCTCAGATCGGACTGTTGAGCTGGAAGGAAGAGTTGAGTTCTGAGGTAGAAACCGCCAAGAGCGCCGCCGTCGCGACGAATGCCCAGAAGATACTTGACGAAAAAAGAAACAAAGAGGGGAAACCTCGCTACAAAATCGACGGTTCAAGCGTTGACGCCGGCGTCGTCGGTGAATCCAACGTCGTGGAGGTAAGTTACAGGAGCACGGATCCCGAAATGTGCGTCGAGGTCACGAACGCGATTGCTGAAGGCTACATGAAACACAGCAGGGAGAGATTTTCAATTCCGGAGCTGTTCGAGTTTTTCCGTGAAGAGAAGGAAAAGATTTCGGTCGAGCTTGAGAAATGGAAAAAGCAGAGATCGGACTTTCTCAATTCAAGAGGGCTGTCGGATCCGACCGCCGAGAGACGAGAGACCCTGGGCATGTACAGGGATACTCAGAATACTCTCAAAGATATTGTGGGAAAGAGAATCGCGCAGGACGAAAGCGTCAATAAGCTCTCAAAGATCTTGCAAGAGGATCCGGATTTCTCAATTGGCTTTGTCATTTCCGGGCAGGTGGGAAATGAGGGCACGCTAGCAGAGATAAGTAGGCAGCTCATACTTCTGAATTCGGAGCGCGAGAAGCTGTTGACAAAATATACCCCCACTCATCCCGACGTGAAGGCGGTGGAGAAGCAGATAGTAGACTTGACGATCATGATGAGGAAGCAGCTTAGAGACAGACTCGAACTTGAGAAGCTGAACCTCGATGTGCTGAGAGCCAGAGAGAAAGAACAACGCATGATGCTTGCCGGATTTCGGGCGGAGTTAAGGCAGTATCCTGAGGTTGAAAACAAGTTGGAAGAGGTTGACAGGATGATCGCTCTCTATCAGGCAAGCTACAAGGAGCTTGATGAGAAAGAAATTCAGGCGAGGATAACCGATCAGACTACGAGTCCGGAGAAGACTGCGGTGATTCTGCTCAATCCGGCTACGAAGGCCTTCGCGAGGAAAACAAAAGACTATGTCAGGATCGCTCTTGCCCCGATCTTCAGCATCGTGATAGGTCTTGGGCTTTCGTTCTTCGTGGACGGGCTTGACCATTCCTTCAAGACTACCGGAGAGGTTGAAGAGTTTCTCAGACTTCGCGTCCTTGCCGCGGTTCCAGAAGTCAGGAAAAGGAGAATAAAACTCTTCTGACGTTTCCGTCGGGGAGCGATTGTGATGATTTCGCGGGTGACACCGGAAGGAAAATGATATGTACGAGAGTTTCTACGGGCTGAGAGAAAAGCCGTTCAATCTTACCCCTGACCCGCGCTTCCTGTTTCTTAGCCCGGCGCACAGGGATGCGATTGCCTATGTCACATATGGCCTGAGGGAGAAGAGGGGCTTCCTTGCCTTGACGGGCCAGGTTGGCGTGGGGAAGACGACCGTCGTCAGGAAGGTTTTCCAGGAAATGGGTCCGACTGTTGACAGGGCATTTGTCCTCAACACCAAGCTCACATTCAAACAGATGCTTGGTCTCGTTCTCGACGAGTTCGGCATGGGCATGAAAGGGAAATCGAAAGCGGAGCTTCTCATAGAGTTCAACAACTTCCTTGTCTCTCAACTCCGCGCGGGAAGAAACACTGTGATAGTGATTGACGAAGCTCACAACCTGTCACCTGCGGCTCTCGAGGAGCTGCGGATGCTCTCGAATCTGGAAACAGACACCGAGAAACTTGTTCAGATTCTGCTCGTCGGCCAGAATGAACTGGTCGATATTCTCGACAGACTTGAGCTGAGACAACTGAGACAGAGAATTCCCGGCGTTTTCAACATAGGGCCTCTTTCAGCCGGTGAGGTAAAAGGGTACGTCGAGTTCAGACTTGATGTGGCAGGCAGAAGCGGCGGCAATCCTTCTTTCAGCGAGGATTCTTTTGAGTACATTTTTGGTGAAACCGGAGGCATCCCCCGTCTCATAAATCTTCTTTGCGACTGCGCCTTGCTCGTCGGCTACGTTGAAGGTTCTCTTGCTGTTGACAGGAGAATCCTTGAGGAAGCATCCAAAGAGCTTGGCAAGTTCCGCTCCCCAATTGGAATTGATGACAGGCTTCCACGCGCTTCACTGTCGCCGTGATCGAGGGGCTGCTTCGCAGTCGTCTTGTGCAGTCCCGGCCGAAACGGCGCCGTGGGAGAGTTGATGGAATCGAGATCTACCTGACCCTATGAGCAAGATATTCGATGCCTTGAGAAAAGCTGAGCAGGAAAGGAAGGGGCGAGCCGGAATCGTCGCCGGCAGTGCCTCCCGGCAGGTGACGGTTTTTTCGGGGAAAAAGCCGGACGTAACCGGAATAGAGCTCAGCGCACTCAGGAATTCTGTGGAGCTTGCGCTTCCGAACAAATCTTCAAGATGCCTTCTTGTGACTACCTCGCTTGCAGGGGAAGGAGCTACCTCTGTTACTCATGATCTCTGCCAGGTACTTGCGCAGGATCCTATGTTGCGAATCCTGGGCGTCGATGGAGATTTTTCGCGGAGCGACCTGACCAGGAGGTTCAAAGTTGAACCTGGCCCGGGCCTAACCGAGATTCTCAGAGGGGAAGCTACTCTCGAAACGGGAATCGTCAAGACCCCGGTACAGAATCTCGATTTTTTGAGGGGAGGAGTAAACCTTCCGGGAGTATCGCAGCTTATTAGTTCTGCACAAATGAAGTCAGTCCTGCGTGAACTCTCATCCTTGTATCACTTCGTTGTTGTTGACTCAGGACCTGCCCTGTCCTCACCCGAGACGATTGTGTTGGGAAGCCACACGGATGGAGTTATTCTTGTCGTGCGCGCCTCAAAAACCAGACGTGAAATAGTCCAGAAGGCAGTGAACATGCTCTCCCAGTCTCACGCAAACGTGATTGGGGTCGTTTTCAATAGACGAAAGTTTGCCATCCCGGCTTTTATCTACAAGCGCCTCTGAGTCTCTTTTCGTCCCTTATGTCCGACTTGGCTCTCGAATTCCGCACATCTTTTGACCCTGATGCGGATGTGGTGGTCCGCAACTGTCTGAAAGAGCTGTGTCTGGTTTTGGGTAAGACGTGTGGGACGAATCTTGAAGCGGTTTTCCTCACGGGGAGCCTGAGTCTGGGCGAAGGGAGCAGTCTGCGCATCGGCGACCGTGTTCTCTTGCTTTCAGATCTTGACCTCGGAGTCGTCACCTCCGGAGAGAAGGAGAGGAGGGAGCTTGTTCCAATCTTGAGGGAAATCGAATCAAGTTTCTCTCCGCCTGACCCGAGATTGATATTGTCATCTCCCCTCAGCCTCCCGGTCTATACGCGAAAGGATATTCGCTCCCAGAAGCCAAAGATGGAAACCGTTGACATGGCCAATCAAGGCAAAGTCCTCGCCGGAGACGAAAGCTGCCTGTCTCAGCTTCCAATCACCGACGGTTCGGAGATCACAAAGGTTGAGGCGATCACTCTTGTGGAGAACCGTGCATGGGAGTGTCTCAGGAATCTTGAGCGCTTCCGGCCAAGTGCCGGCCCGGAGTCCGTGAAGACCGCGTTCTTGGCCGGCAAGGCAATCCTTGACTGCATGACGTCTATTCTCGCATTTCGTGGAGCATACGTGCCTGGATACAAGAGAAGGCTCTCGGTCTTCAAGGAGACTCTGAGAAGCGGCGATGGTGAAATCGGAGGAATTGCTCCCGGCCTGGAAGAAGAGGCCACTTTCTGGGCCGGGTTCAGAGAGAAGCCCGAGATTTCCATCGTGAGAAAAAGATATGGAGAAATGGGTACGGTCCTTTCGAGGGCCAGAGAACTCATGA
Organism: Candidatus Eisenbacteria bacterium; assembly: GCA_030017955.1. Taxonomy (NCBI): domain Bacteria; phylum Candidatus Eiseniibacteriota; species Candidatus Eiseniibacteriota bacterium. Next base: position 14,000 of record JASEGR010000058.1, on the reverse strand, counting down.
GACAAGTGTGGCTGTGGGAATGCAGCTCCCTATCCGGAGCAGGCACACACGAGCTTTCCGCACTCATTTTTCGGACTGCTGCCAGGCCGGGTTTGAGAGAAAATGCCAGGGCTCTCCGGAAGGCACTCGAGAGTTTCATCGGTGGGAGCGGAAGCATTCCCGATATTGTGAGGGTTTTCAGACTATCACGGTGGGGAAATGGAGAGGATTTCTTAAGAAAAATGGCTGCACTGCTCTTTTTCGAACTGCCTGAGAGCCGTCTTGAAGACTGGGAATGTTCTGCAGGATTCATGAAGCTGGCACGGAAGGTTTTCTCACAAGCGACCGTGAAGAGAACTGGCAGAAGCGGAAAGGTCTGGGTGGAGTTCTTCTCGGGGAGCATGAAACAGTGAAAAAGGCCTGCATAGTGTTCCTCATAGATGCGCTTGGCTGGGAAATCCTGGCGAAAAGCGGAGTCGAGTTCCCGGAGTTCCGGGAAAAGAGGCGCCTCAAAACTGTTCTCGGATACAGCGGCGCGGCGATACCGAGTCTTCTTTCAGGAAGACCACCCGGCGAAACGGGTCATTGGGCTATGTATTTCCATGCTCCACAAAGCTCACCGTTTTCAGCGACCAGACTGGTCTCTTGGCTGCCGCGAAGAATTCTCAGGAGGAAGCTCTCATCCGCTTTCCTGAAATGGCTGGTCGAAGTGCGCGCAGGCATCAAGGGATACTACAGTCTCTATGAGATTCCATTTGAATACTTTCGCTTTTTCGATCTTTGCGAAAAGAAAAACATCTTTTCCGAAAATGGCTTGAATGCCTGTCCGAATATCTTCGATGAGCTTTCCGGAAACGGAATAGAGTACCGGGTCTGGGACTGGAGGGCGCGCGAAGAGGAGAACTTCAAGGAATTCACTCAAGAGCTGCGTGCCGGAATTCTGCAGTTCTTCTTCTTCTATACTCCCGAGCTCGACGCAGTAATCCACAAATTCGGGACTGGCTCGGAGAGAGTCGTTGAGAAACTGCGCCTCCTCAGCGAGATGGTCACGGAGTCTGCCCAAACGGCGTCCGAATATTACGATGATGTTCATATATTGGTTGTGTCTGATCACGGCATGGTTGATACGACCTCGGTTATTGACTCTTCGGTCTTCCTTGATACGGTCAAGTTCAGCATGCCGGATGATTATCTTGTCTTCCTGGACTCGACCATGGCGAGGTTCTGGTTTTCGAACAAGGAGGCCAGGGAATCTTTCTCATCAAGGCTCTCTGCTCTCAAAAGCGGCAGAATACTCACGGTTGACGAGCTGAAACAACTGGGCGCCTACTTCCCGGACGGCCGATTCGGAGAGCTCATCTTCCTTACCTCTCCTGGAACGCTGATTGTACCCAGTTTCATGGGGAAAGAGCCCTTGAAGGCGATGCACGGGTTTCACCCTTCCCATCCCGGTTGCGATGCGTTGGCTGCAGGCAACCATTCGCTCCCGGACCTTAGCTCGATACTTGACATCTTTGGACTCATAAAGTCGGAAATCTCGTGGCTCAAGAGGAGGTCTGAGACTTGAGAATCGTCCACTACTACGGAGCCTCTCCTGCCTCCTTTGGTCTCACTGACGCCCAGTTCTTGGAGATGAATGGAACCGGGGCCCATTTTTGGAATCAGTTTCTGCGAATCCTAAAGGACAGGCACGGCCATTCTCCGGAAGTTCATCTCGAAACAAGGGAAGGGAGATGGAAGCTGGTCGAAGTCGAAAGACTGCCATTTTTCTTCTGGCCATCCTGCCGTTTGTCGAAAAACGTTTCGGTCCCGGGTGGTTTCGCTGCCCATGTCATGAAGAGTCCGCCGGGGCTTTTCGTTTTCTACGGTTCAACGGCAAATTCCATATCATGGCTCTTCTCGGCAGCGTTGAGGGCGAGACGAATCCCGTACGTCATCCAGTACCACGGCGGTCCGTGCGGTTCAAGCTTGCTTGAAAGATATTTCTTTGGAGGAGGAGCAGCAATCGTGGCCCCTCTTCAGGACTCATTGAAGAAAATCGGATCGAGATTCAGCATTCCTCCGGAGAGACTGTATGCCATTCCTTCGGGAATAGATGAGAATCGGTTCTCCCCGGAAGCCGGCGCTGGCCCGAGGGGCTCCTCGATCTGCTTTGCAGGACGTCTCACAAAGGAGAAGGGCTTTGACCTCGCGGTCAGCACTTTTGTCTCCCTGGCTTCGAGATTCCCCAAGCTCACTTTTGATGTCGCTGGAGAATTCCTTGGGTCACTCGCGAAGGAGGAAACACTTGATCTTCTCGGAAAATCACGCGTTCTGGAGAGAGTGAAGTTCCGCGGTTGGATCAAGCCTGAGGAGATGCCGGGGTTCTATTCAACGAACGCGATCCTGCTTCTTCCATCTCAAAGCGAGAGCCTGTCGAGAGCAACGATTGAGGCCATGATGTGCGGAACAGTACCGGTGGCGCTTGAGGGTTCAGGCGGCCCGTCCACCTTCATTACCGACAAAGAAAACGGTCTCGTTGTGACCCGCGAGAATATCGGCGAGAGATTGGCGGAGCTGATTTCCAGAGAAGATCTCCTCCAATCACTCTCCAGAAACGCAAGAGATTTCGCGCTCAAGAATTTCTCGCTTAGCTCATCGCTGAAACAGGCTGAAAAGCTTTATGGGTCGCTGGCAGAAAGGAAAAAGGAGTGAGCGAGTCAGGCAAGAGCTCGGCACGAGGTCGTGCACTTAGAGACATATCCAGAGGAAGCTTTCTCCTTGGGATTGACCAGGGACTCAACGTTTTTTTCGGGATCATCTACTCCGTAGTTGTCCTCAGGTATCTTGGCCCTGAGAAGTTTGGGATGCTTTCCCTCTCGCTTTCCGTTGTCGGGATCGCCACGATAGGAACGGCGAATTTCGAGGCATTCCTTGAGAGATACGTGGCAGAGTTCAAGGCAGAGGGAAAAGACGGCCTGATTGTGCGGGCACATCTCCTTATAATGCTTCTCAAGATATCCCTTTCGCTCATCGTATCCGGCTTGCTTTTCCTGCTTGCAGGGCCAATTTCGCATTCCTATGGGATGCCGCTTATGAAAGTGCTTCTCCCGATAGTGACCCTGACTCTGATTTTAGAAGCTCTCAGCGCCGCAAACAGAGCGACTCTCTACGGGCTCCAACGGTTCGGCTCGATGGTGATCGCATCCGGAATCTCAAACAGCGTCAAGGTTCTTCTGCTCTTGCCTGTCATCAAAAGCGGGAGCGGGGTAATCGGCGTCGCGTGGGTTGTTGTCTCCGCGCTCGTCATAAGCGCAGGGCTTTATTTCGGGCTGCTGTGGGCGGTACTGAGAAATCTGAGGAAGAAGGGTGAGGCGATGGTTGGTTCAGGGGGGCTTCTCCGCATGATTTTCAAGTATTGCATCCCTCTTCTCGGGGCGAGGGCCGCCTATCTTGCGGGCCAGAATCTTTCAAGGATAATACTCGGATACCTGCTCACGCCGCACTCGCTCGGGCTTTTCTCTTTTGCGTTCAACATAATCGAGAGGTTCATTGCCCTTGGACAGGCGGTGCCCCAGGCCATCCTGCCGTCGCTTGCAAGGCTTAAGGGCGAAGGGGACGAGAAGGGACTGTTTTCTGTTTTCTCTCATTCCCACAGGGCAATCTCAGTTCTTGCATCCCTGATGAGCGCCGGAATCTTCGTCTTTGCAAGAGAGATAACGCTCATCATGGGAGGAAGAGAATATCTGGATGGCGTTCTTCTCCTTCGCATACTCGCGTTCGTTCCGCTTGCCAGAACGGCCCAACAGCCGCTCACAATGCTTTTCTATGCCCTTGAGAAAACAAAAACAGTCCTCTGGCTGGCGCTCCTCAAGCTGTTCCTGGAAGCATCGCTGTACATTCTCTTTGTGCCTTTCACCGGGCTCATCGGAGCCGGGTTTGCAAATCTGGTTTCAGTATTCGTGACTTTTGTCCAGGCTGTTGTTCTGGCAGGGAGGGCAGTCCCCGCGGGAATCAAGGAAAGTGCAGGCGGCCGCCTTGCGAAAATTTCTGTCCTGACTTCGCTCCAGTGCGCGCTTATTGCAGCACTCTCTGTCCCGTTTGAGTTTCTTCAACTGAACGCGGCGATTATCAGTCTCAAGGTCGTTCTTTTCCCGTTGGTTTTCTTCGGATGCACCTTCGCCCTTGGCCTTTTCTCGAAGGATGATGTAACTTTCTTCATGACGAGCATCTCCGGCAGGAAAATTCCGCTCAGGCCGGCCAGAGGTTTGAGCAAACCTGGAGAAAGCCGATGAACCTCATCGCACTCCTGACTCTGCTGTCAGGCAGTTTCGAGCTTCTGAGGGGGTCGGTTCCGGCCTATTTCTGGCCCCTCAGGTACGTCGGGCTTGCCTTCATTCCCGGGCTCACGCTTCTTCTCGTCATGAAGAAGAGGCACACTGGAATCCTGGAACTCTTTGTGCTCGTCACGTGCCTTTCGCCGGTGTTTTCCGGAACAACAGTCCTCCTCCTTTCGCACTTCGGTCTTGCGTTTAAGACCTCGACTGATGTTGCAGTAGTCGTCTTCTCGGCCGTTTCACTTGTTCTTCTCCTGAAGGACCGATTCAAGTTCAGCAAGGCGGATGGCAACTCTGGTGCCGTTATGCTCATCTCGATTCTGTTTTCGCTCGTTCCCGCCGCAATACTTCTCCTGAACCCGAATCTCAGAATAAGGGATGATTCCTGGTTCCACGCAGCCATCACCCACGAAATCCTTGACTTCGGAATCCCGCCGACAGATCCCTTCTTCTACGGCATCAAGCTTCTGTATTTCTGGTTCTACCATGTATATCTTGGAGCCCTTTGTGTCTCGGGCGGGCCAAGTCCTTTCTCTGTAATGGCCATTCTGAATGTGCACTTTTTCCTGGCTATGGCTTGTGCTGCCTACCTTTTCTCGAAGAATTTTGTTTCAGGGATCAGACGTTATGTATCAAGCCTGCTTCTCCTTTTCTTCGGCATGAATCCGCTGGGCGCAGTCTTTCTGCTGCTGGGGTGCTCGCTGGGGAAGACGCACGGGATTGACGTGTTCAAAGAACTGATTTTCGGCGGGGCAAGCACGACTCTGCTTGGACTCTGCCCCCGCGGCTACCTTCATGCCAGTCTCGCATTCGGAATGGACAAGTTTCTCATCGGAACGGCTTTTTCAATAGGCATGGTTTTGAGTCTTGCATTTCTCTGGAAGGCCTCATCGTATCTGCGCAGCGGGGCGCTTGAGGATCTCTTCCTTGCCGCGCTCTGTCTTCTGGGCGCAATTCTCTTTCACACTGTCGCAGGACTCGCCACTTTCTTCGTGTCGGCCGGGGCGCTTTTCCTGCTCATAGTTTTTTCAAGAATGAGGCACGCAAAAGTGACGCCGGGAAGGGCTACTTTTCTTCTCATTGCATCGATTCTGCCGGTACTGGTGTCATCCCCATATCTTCTGTCCGTCATGGTCGGGAAAGGCGGCGGCCAGATCGGCGGCCTCGACCTGAACGGCGCATTCCTGTGGAGCACGGCCTTGTCCGGCCTCCTTTTCTGGATTCTTGCGCCCCGCTCGATTTCATTTCTTGTGGGAAAGAGGGGAGGAGCTTTCATCGCCCTCTGGATGCTGGGTCTTCTGGTTTTCGGCTTTCTTGTCCCGCTTCCTTTTGGAAACGAGAGCAAATTCATCAGCCTCCTCTTTGTGCCGCTGTCTATCGCCTCCGGCTGGTTTCTGTATGAGCTCTTCAGGGGAGGATTCTTCAGGAAACTTGCCGGGTTTTGCCTTGTCTTGTCGCTGATTGCCACGAATTTCCTTGCCATCTTCGCATTTCTGATTGACAAAGGGCCTGAGCGCGGCGGAAGGGCCGTTTTCTCACATGACGAGCGTTCAGCTTATGAATGGATTAGCCGATACACCCGTAGGGATGCCCTTTTCCTGGATAGCGAAGGGCGATCCGAGCTGGTAGTCACCGGACCACGAAGACTACTCTGGGGAGGGGATTCTTTTGCCGTAGGATGGGGATACAGCACCCCGGAGATGCAAAAGAGAAAGGCGGTAGTAACGGAGCTTTTTGAAGAGGGACGGGTGTCCCCCGGTATGATAGGATTCCTTGGGAACTTTCACACGCCTGTCTATGTTGTTTGGAGAAAGGATGATGTCGGGGAACGGCTGTGGCAGGTGCCTGACGGAAATGCGGGGCTTTTCACGAAGGTCTATGAAAATCCATTGATCAAGCTCTACCGGTTGAATCTATAAGAACATGCTCCCGCCGGGATTCTCGTCATCGGCCGGAGGGAAGGAAGAACGGAGATCTAAGGGCAGTGTTAAGAGGAAAGCGGATTACAGTCGTTATCCCGTGCCACAATGAGGAGGACGGCATAGCGCACGTGCTCAAGAACATGCCGTCCTGTGTTGATGAAGTTGTTGTCGTGGACAACGCCTCCACCGACAAGACGGCTGAAGTCGCAAAGTCACTTGGGGCAAAGGTTGTCTACGAGCCGAGAAAGGGCTATGGCGCCGCGTACAAGGCAGGAATACCTGCCGCGACAGGCGACGTAGTCGTTACAATGGACGGCGACGGCTCGTATCCCCAGGAGTCGATTGGCGAGGTAACGGAGTTCATGCTCGACAGGGACCTCGACTTTGTATCGGCATGCAGGTTTCCTCTTGCGAACCAAAAGTCGATGAACTTCAGCAACTGGATCGGGAACATGATACTGACTTCTGCAATGTTTCTTCTCTACATGAGAAGGATCAGGGACTCACAGTCAGGCATGTGGTTTTTCAAAAGAAGCATCTATCCTCTGCTCGAAGTCACAAGTGACGGAATGCCGTTCTCCGAGGAGATAAAAATAGAGGCAATAAAGAACAGACAAATCAAGTTTGCGGAATATCACGTCAACTATCACATCCGGATCGGCACCGTGAAGCTGCGCAAATGGGCCGATGGTTTCGAGAACCTTATTTTCCTCGTGAAGAAAAGGTTTTCATGAACACAATAGGCGCTTGAGGTGACGTCTTGAAGCGAAAAGCGTACTTCGGCATAGCGGTAAGCGTGCTCTGCCTCTTTCTAGCTTTCAGGAAGACGCAGTTCGGAGAGCTCAGGAACGCTTTCTCTCAAGCGGAATACCTGTATCTGATACCTGCTGCAGCCTGCACATTGACCAGTTTCTACATACGAGCCTACAGGTGGAAGTTCCTCATGAAGCCTCTGAAGAATGCGCGGACGATGAGCCTGTTTTCATCGACCATGATAGGATTCATGGCGAACAATCTGCTTCCGGCGCGGCTCGGAGAATTTGTGCGCGCGTATGCGGTTGGGAAGAAGGAAAAGGTGAGCAAGACGGCTTCTTTTGCCACAATCGTGATCGAGAGAGTGCTGGATGTGTTTGTGCTTCTCGTTCTCTTTGGTATCCTGATACTTGTCATGCCGCTTCCCAAAGAGCTCAAAGTCGGAGGATACTTCGCCCTCGTCCTTAATGCCGTATCCATGCTGGTGCTCCTTGCCTTTCTCATCTTTCCCCGGTGGACTCTTTCCCTGGCGACAGCTGCTTCGAGACCATTGCCCGGGAAGCTTGAGCACAGGGTTTCGAGGATCGTCAGGTCATTCGGGCAAGGCCTTGAGGTGTTCAAGCGTGGAAAGGAAACTTTCTATTCTCTCATGCTTTCGTTTGTGGTCTGGTTTTTTGCCGGCCTTGCAATTTATTTCTCAATTCTTTCGGTCGAGGTCAATCTCCCGCCGCATGCAACACTGCTCGTGCTTGTAGTTCTGTCGCTCGGAGTCATGATACCGTCTTCTCCCGCCTATGTCGGGCCGATTCAGTATTTTTCAGTGCTTGGGCTTTCTCTTTTTGACGTCGACAAGACGAGAGCCCTCGCTTTCTCCTTCCTTTATCACTCCACGCAATTCTTTCCGGTGACGCTGCTGGGCCTCTTCTATCTTTGGAAGGAGAATCTCTCAATAAGAGAGATAACGGCCAAGGACGTCGTGAGTTTCGGCAACGCTCAGGGCGCAAAGAACGAGAAGCCGGGCGCATAACGTGAGAAACGGGAAGTTCTCTTCAACGCCTGGGGAAATGAACACGATATGAAAACAGCTGCTGTGGTCCCCGCCTACAACGAGAAGGGGAAGATCGGGCGGGTCATGGAAAAACTTGGCCGGAACCTTGTTGATTTGAAGATCACGATCGATGACGGCTCGAATGACGGCACGGACGATGAGGCACGCCGGTGCGGGGCGGACGTAGTCCTCAGGCACGAGAAGAACAAAGGGGTAGGCGCGAGCATAAGGACCGGAATCGATTATGCGATTAAGCACGGATACGATATCGTTGCGATTCTTTCGGGCGACGACCAGCACGATCCGAGCGAGCTTCCTCTCCTCCTGGATCCGATCAAGAGCGGCGAATTCGATTTCGTGCAGGGTTCCAGGTGGCTCAAAGGAGGACAGACTCCGAACATAACGGTTCCGAGGAGGATTTTGACCAAGGTTTATGCCTTGCTGTTCAACTTGGCCGTGAGATTCCCAATCACCGACGGCACAAACGGCCTGCGGGCCTTCAGGACGGACATCTTCAAGAACAAGAGCATTAACCTCTGGCAGGATTGGCTGAACACCTATGAGCTTGAACCCTACCTGCTTTACAAAGCCATAGCGTGCGGTCTCAGGGTCAAAGAAGCTCCTGTCACGGTAAGGTATCATTCGAAAGAAATAGGTTCATCCAAGATGGTTCCGTTCAGAGACTGGTGGAGAATCCTTAAGCCGCTCATCTATCTCAGAGTCGGGATCAGAAAGTAGCAGATGTCAGCTGCGAAAAGTGCAGCAGACCTGGATTCAGTCGGCTGGCAGCAGTAATCCCGGCATAACGAAATCGGGGGCAGAAGATGACAGGTCTAAAAGGGAAAAAGCTTCTGGTCACAGGTGGTGCGGGCTTTGTCGGCTCCAACATAGTTGAAAGGCTCATCAAGGAAGGCGCAATCGTCACCGTTCTTGATGACCTTTTCACCGGTAAGCTGTCCAATCTGCCGTCACAGGACAAGTTCAAGTTCGTAGAAGGGAGCGTCTGCGATTTCGACGTAGTGAAAAAGCTGGTTTCGGTAGCGGACATAATCATCCACGCGGCGGCAAGAAATATCATTGTCTCGACCAAGGATCCCAGAGAGGATTTCAACACCAACATCGGCGGCACGCTCAACATTCTGCTGGCAGCGCGGGACACCAAGGTTGAGCGGATTGTTTATACATCGTCCTGCTCCGTTTACGGCAACCCGAGATATCTTCCAATCAACGAGGACGACTATCTTAATCTTCTGACTCCATACTCAGTGAGCAAGCTTGGCGGGGAGAACTACTGTATTGCCTTCTATGAGACCTACGGCCTTCCCACGTCCGTAGTGAGGTATTCAAACATATACGGTACAAAACAGGACCCGGCCAATCCATACTGCGGAGTAATCTCCAAGTTCATTGACTCCATCCATCGAGGCGGCCCGCCAACGGTTCATGGCGACGGAGATCAGACCAGGGACTTCACGTTTGTCGATGATGCTGTGGAAGCAACCCTCCTTTGTGCGACCTCCGAGAGGGCTGTCGGAGAGATTTTCAATGTTGGGACCGGCGTGGAAACCAGCGTGAATCAGGTGGCCCGGATTCTACTCGGGCTTTTCAAAAAAGAGTTCGTACCCGTCCACACAGATAGAAGGGACATTGACAACATCAGAAGAAGGGTGGTCAACATCGAGAAGACCAGGAAAAAGCTCAGGTGGGTGCCGACAGTGACTCTGGAAGAAGGGCTGAAGAGAACCAAGGAATGGTACGAACGCGAGCAGCTGCGCCAGACCCCGTGAATTCCCTCTTGAACTCGTGGAGTTTCATTCAGGACGACTAGTTTTTCAGAGTGCTGCTTAAGCTTACGACGCGAGGCTCAAAGTTTGAACCCCAAGGGTATCATCAGAAGCACCATCACAAGAATAGAAGAATCCTCGCCGCTATTGTGGGCTGCCGTCGTCCTGATTGGCGTGGTGGTGGGAACGCAGTTTAACCATCCTAACAAGAGGGTCCTTGAAGCCTGCGCGGGTGGCATTGTTGCAGTCTTCGCCTTCAGGTTTCACCTTTCCGTAGGTCTTTCTGTCCTCGTCTTCTTTCTTCCCTTCCCGACCGCCATGTCGTTCGGAAGCACCAACACTGTTTTCGCAGGCCTTCTCTTCATAGTTTGGCTGGCCAGGATTTCCCTGGGTCACGAGAAACCTCCCAGCAGGACTCCGCTGGATATGCCGATAGTCTTGCTTCTTATGGCTTACATGACTTCCTCCTACAATTCGAGAGGGATGTCAGAGCTGATGGCAGGGCTCGTGAACTTCGCCAGCGTGGCCGGCTGCGTTCTCATGTACTACCTCATCGTGAATTTCGTGAACGACGAACGTGCCCTGAAAAGGATAGTTGTTGTTGCATCGATCTCCTGCGCGACTGTGCTTCTGACGGCTCTTTATGAACTCTTCAATCCCGGGAAAGTTCTGCTCCCCGGGTGGATTCTCGGCGCAGAGAAGTCACAACTGATGTACGTGGAGAAGGGGTTGAGGGTTGGGGGTTCTTTCGGTGATTATGAGCTTCTTGCCGAGTATTCGGCCATAAACCTTCCCCTTCAGATATTCATGGCTGTAAGAGCAAAGTCAATATCAAGGAAAATTGCGTGGCTCATCCTTGCTGCTGCGACAACAATAGTCCTTCACGCGACCATTACAAGAGGCGCTTTCATTGCGTTCTATATGAGTATGGCCTATCTCATGCTGGTTGCCCGGGAGGACTTTGACTTCAAGAAGGTGGTCGCTGTTGCAATTCTTGCTGTCATAATTTTTGTGAGCGCAAATTCCATTCTTGTACAATACACAAAATCCGGTTCTGTATTTGCGAGATTCTCCACTGAGAAGACCTTCGCAGGAGTAATGCCTGCCGCGAGAGCAGGAACCTGGACGCAGAGCTGGGAGCGTTCGAAGGAGCATATTGTCATAGGTCACGGTCCTTACTTCAGCCTGAGGGAGGGGGTCACAAGATTCAGCTGGCCCCACAACACCTACTTGTTTCAGCTCTACATAACAGGTCTCTTCGGGCTTTCGGCGTTCTTGTGGCTTCTCATCAAGCTTTTCGCGGGGACATTAAAGTTCTCGAGCCGATCTTTGGCAAGCCGGAGCTTTTCAAAATCCCTTCTTCTCGTGATGAATGTTCAGCTGCTCATTTTCATGATTGACGAATTGAAGATCGATTTCCAGAGAAACGTTGTTTACACATACTATGTCTGGTTTCTCTTCGGTCTCATGGTCGCTTGTCTGAAGATTGCGCAGGCTGCGAAGCCTGAAGGCACAGCCGAAGCGCCTTCCTAGCGCGCATCCGCGACGAAGAGGCCGGGCGAGAAAGAGTAAGTTTCCGGTTCACGGAGGTGTTGGGCACAAGTGCATCCGGCGATCTATAGAAAAATAGTACTTCCGCTGGTGAGGTCCTTGCAGGGGAAAAAGGAACTTGTGTTCCTTAAAGAACTGGAGAAATCCCAATTTCTGACCAGAGAAGAACTGATTAATCTGCAATTCATGAAGGCGAAGGCCCTGCTTGAGCACGCATCAAGGACTGTTCCCTACTACGGTGCCGTCATGAAAGAGGCCGGTTTCGACCCGTCGAGGATGGAAAGCCTTGATGAGCTCGCAGGATTGCCGTCCCTTACCAAGCGGATCATTCGTGAGAACAAGGCAGAGCTCGTTTCACGCTCGTTCTCTCAGAGAGACCTCCTCCCTGATTCAACCGGAGGCTCGACCGGAGAGTTCGTATGGTACTACCACGACAGAATCAAGATGGACAAGATGGCCGCTGCAGCCTACAGGTGTTACAGATGGTGCGGGCTGGATGTCGGAATGAAAATCGCGAAACTGTGGGGCTCGCCGCGTGACATTGCGGCGCAGACGAAGTTGAGAAGACGGATAGCCGCTTTTGTGAAAAACGAGCTCTTCCTGCCATGCTATGAGCTGACCGACGGGAAAATACGCGAGTATCTCGGCATATTGAGAGAGTTTAGACCCGATGTGATTGAGGGATACACGTCCGTTCTTTTTCTTCTGGCTTCCTACATCACGACAAAAGGCGTTCAGTTGCCGAGGCCTGGCGCCATGATCGCAACCGCAGAATGCGTGAGTCAGGATGAGCGCGACACCATTGAGGATGTGTTTGGAGCGCCGGTCTTCAACAAGTATGGTTCGAGAGAGCTTGGATTCATAGCAATGGAATGCAGGGAGCACAACGGGCTTCACATGAACATGGAAAGACACCTCGTGGAGTGCATGGTGGACGGGAGGCCGGGCAGGGAAGATGAAATAGGGGAAATCGTGGTCACAGATATGGATGGCTTTGCGATGCCGTTCATACGATACAGAACCGGTGATCTCGGCACCATCACCCGAAGACACTGCGCATGCGGACGTGAGCTCCTGATGATTGAGAACTTGTGCGGACGAACGGTGGACCTTGTTGTCACCCAGGAAGGGAAGCTGCTCCCGGGGCTGTTCCTGGCCACAGTGTTCAGACACTCGGGCGTCGTCGAGAGATTCCAGGTTCATCAGACCAAGAACGGAACCCTCAACGTCAAGCTCCTGCCCAACCGGAATTTTGGCCCTGACAGCGAGAGGATGCTTGAAAGCTCTCTCAGGGCCTACGTGGGAGATTCGATGCAGATCTCTTTCGAGTTGGTGGACGAAATCCTCCCAGCTCCCTCCGGAAAACTCAAGCTTGTAACGTCGGACATGAAACCTGATTTCACAGCCGGGAAACTGACCACCGGGAAAAGGTCCGGTGGACGATGAGAATCTGCATTCTCATCGGAGGCTTTCCGCCCGAGCATATCGGCGGTGCAGAAATCCAGGCAGAGGAACTTGCAAGGAGACTTTCCGGCTCGCATGCAGTGACTGTGCTTACCAGGGGGAATCCATCCATGCCCGTCGATGAAGAAAGAGATGGGTTCCGGATTCACCGCCCGAGGGTAAGCAACATTCGAATGCTCAGGACTATCGCCGATTTCTCCAAAAGCCTGTGGTTCCTGACGAGACGGAGAAAAGAATTTGATGTTCTGCTCTGTTACCAGGTTTTCTCTGCGGGCTTGCTCGGCGTCCTCGCAAAGAGGCTCTTGGGTCTGCCGGTTGTCGTGTGGATAAGGGGCCGGGGCGGGATCTCATTCTCCTCGTCCTACATGCGGAAGAGCGTCGGTCTTCCTGCTGTTCGATGGGCTGACCTCGTGCTTGTTCAATCCGTGCGGATGAAGCAGTTTCTTCTTGAGGAAGTTGGTAAATTCTGCGGGGACGATGAGGCAGCGAAGATGGACGGGAAGACGCTTATCATCCCGAACATAGTGCGGTTTGGGGGCGGGGGAGAGGAATGTGGAGGCACAAATGTCCTTTTCTTGGGGAGGCTGGTGCGGCGAAAGGGCGTTGACGATTTGCTCGATGCCGTTCGAAAGGCGGGAGATCTTAGGCTGGTCATAGCAGGCGCTGGCCCGGAAAGGCAGAACCTTGAAAAGTACTCAGCCGGATTGAATGTAGATTTCCTCGGTTTGGTGGGGCCGGACAGGATTCCTGAGCTCCTGAGGCAGGCCAGGGTCCTTGTGCTTCCTTCACGCCTGGGCGAAGGGCTCCCGAATGTCGTGATTGAGGCCATGGCTTTCGGTGTTCCCGTTATCGCAACCGACGTCGGCGGAACGCCGGACGTAGTCAAGGACGGAGTTACCGGGTTTGTAGTCAACCCGGGGGACGTGGACGGGATAGCAGACCGCCTGAAGAAGCTCTATCAAGACAATGAGTTGTGGCAAACCATGTCCACTAACTCCAGGGTGGAGGTCCAGAAATACGCCTGGCAAAACATCGTTCCTCTTGTAGAAGAAGTGCTGAGAAAGGTGGTGGAAAAGGCCAAACCTTCCCGGCTTCGCGTCTGAGCTCCGGGGAACCGTGGGTTACAGGTCGCTGGAGGGAGCCGGATGAGCGCCCGCGCCATGCTGGCGCCGGCCCGGATCAG
>JASEGR010000057.1 GCA_030017955.1 Candidatus Eisenbacteria bacterium | reverse complement strand
CAGCATACAGCAGGCACGTCTATATGTCAAGATATTAATGACGCACTACACTAGCAAGTCTCAATTCGCGCCCGCTTTCAATACATGCCGGACAAACGATTACATCTTGAACCGAACGGCATTCCACGTTGACACCAGACTTGAAGCAAGTTCCAGAGATTTGCCCACCGAACAGAAAAGCCAAGAGGAACTGTGCTTGGTTTTGGGGGCTAAACAGGTCGGAGTGAATGTGTTTCGTGGACTGCAGTCTCACATTCTTCTCCTCAAAACACGACAACGCCCGCCTCCAAACAGCAATTGATATACTATCGTTCTCACAAACACCATGATTCACTTCGTTACAGTTCACCTGAGAGAAAAAGCGGTCGAAGATCCTTCTAATCTTGCCTCTATTCAGAGATTCGCTTGAATATGCCTTCTTCCGTTTATACAGGTTGAGGTGAAGAGTCCTCCTGTAAGGCTCCTCGTCAAAGAAGAAACATCCACCTGGTGAGAGTATTCTGTAAACCTCTTTTATGATTGGTGCAGGATCAGGGAAATGATGAAGAGTCTCGTAGCAGAACACGAAAGGCACAGAATCAGACATAAACGGCAAGCTGTTTGCGTCGCCGCATACCCTCAACGGAAGTCTGGATCTCGCGAAGATTCCGCTGTAGTAATCACAGCTCCTAAGCATATCGTAAGAAATATCCACGGCTGCACCGGCGGCATTCAGATCATGTTCCATAACCAATGATCGCTGGCATCTCTCTGCACCGATCTCAACATAGGGAGACAAAGTAATCCCGCACTTTCTTAGCAATGTCATCTGGTCAACCGTCTTTTTCATCCTGTCTGCGAGTATTCTCTCCATGTCAATTCTGCCAAATTCATCCGGGAAGATACATTTCCCATCAACTTGTTGTTGGACAAGTTTTCGTCTGAATTCAATTTCACCCTTCTTGGATTCAGTTGACTGTCTATCTGTCATAAACCATCTCCGATTCAGTTTTTCAGATTTCACTTGACAAATCGACCCGACTTTTCTCCTTTCAGCTCTGTTTGAGCTCTATGCAGAGATCTTCTGGCACTTGCCAGCGCAACAGGTCGTAAGCCGGGCCCCGATCGCCTCCTCGGTCATCCCCACGACCTATCCTCGTAAATACATTCACAACCAGACCGGATCATACTAAGTGAGTACTTCTGATGCCAGCGTTCGCATCTCGCAGTTGAGAATTCTGCAGATTCTTGTAAACCTGAACATAGTCCGACGCCACCCTGTCCAGATTGAATCTTTCTTCAACAATACTCCTTTCAGAGGGTTTTGGGCTTGAGTTTTCGGCAGCAAGCAGGGACTTCAATGCGGCCCGGAGCTCTGCAACATCCTCAGTGTTAACAAGACGCGAAACCTGTGAATGCTCCAGGGCTTCCAGGATACCGCCAGTCCGTGTGGCAACGATTGGAAGTCCGCAGGCCATCGCTTCCAGAACGGCATTTGGAAGTCCCTCATATCTCGAAGGAAAGACGAACAGGTCTGAAGCCCAGTAGCATCTTCTCATATCCCCCACCACTCCCAGAAATCTCGCCGATACTTGAAGTTCGCGTGCAAGTGCCTCAAGATTGTTTCTCTCTTCCCCATCACCGGCTATCATCAAGACCACATCTTTCTTCTCTGACGAAACCCCCGGCCAGGCCCTGAGAAGAACATCGACTCCCTTCTGACGGGTAAGCCGTCCGGCAAAAAGGACTACTTTCATACCATCTTTAATTCCCAAAGATCTCCTGGCGTCCTTCTTCTCATCTTCCTCTGCCGGTCTGAAATATTCAGTGTCAACACCGTTTGGTATCCTGAGAATCTTCTCATCCTTCACTCCGGCAGAAATCAGCTCATCTTCTATCTCCCGGCTTATGGCAACCGCCGCACTTGCCCTTCTCAGGAACCAAAGCCTGACCGAACCGAGTCTCAGAGTCCTTGCTGCTTCGATCTCGCCTCCGATGTTCCCGGTAGCGATCTTCACCAGAACTTTTTTCCCCGCGATCCACTTCATGAAGCACGCAGGAATGAGCATCAGCGATGCTCCGTGAAGGTGAATCACATCAACAGATTTTCTCATTCTGAGCATTGCGAAGAAGCCGTCCAGAATGTGGATGCACGCGTTTAGATACCCTCTATCAGGCCAGATTCTGTCTATCCGAAATCCATCTTGTGTTTCGGTCCTTCGAGTGCCGGGAAGCCTTGTCGTCAGGAATGAGACCCGGAAACCGCGGCCTCTTAGGCGCTGTGCAAGTCTCTCCGCCTGAAGCTCTGCGCCGCCAACATGCGGATAGAAAAGCGGGATTGCCATGAGGATTCCATTGCGACCTCCGATGAAACCAGCAGAACGGTTGGAAGCATTACTCAACAGTCGGCAGTCCTTTCAAGAATCAAACGAAGCTTCCTGGATGCCTCAAGGAGAGAGCATTTCCTCTCCAATTATCTTTGCGATGCACCCCGGTAGACGTGTTCATAACTAGACTTGATCATGCCGGGGGAATACTTCTCACGCCAGCGTTCATGTCCGGCATGCGAGAGGCGGGCAACCAGGGCAGGATCTTTGACAAGCCGCTCCACGCAATTGGACAACTCGACCGGATCCTCAGTCGGAAAGAAAAGCCCCGCATCTCCAACAGTTTCTCTCAAGGCAGGAATATCTGAGGCAATAACAGGAATGCCCCTCGAAAGTGCCTCCACAGCCAGCAGGGGAAACGATTCCGTCCGAGACGGCACCACGACAGCGTCAATAGTGTCGTAGAACCGGTGCATCCCGGCCTCACTTGTCGGCGCACCAAGAAAGTGCACTGTGGAACCCAAATTCATTTTCTCGGCGACAGAGCGCCAGTACGCAATATCCCCGTGACTTCCGCCGGCTATGTGCAGGCTCCCAAGATTCCATCTTTTCATGATAAGTTTCCACGCCTCAAGAAGGATATCTATGCCTTTGACCAAATTGAGATTCGAAACCGTACCCACGGTGCGAATCTCCTTTATATTTCGCTTCAGACCGCTTGCAAGAAAGGAAGGGTTCGGGATCACAACGGTATTGTGACAGGGGTAGCCGATAACACGAACAAAGTCATCCAAGCAAGTCTTGCTGGCGCATACCACCCTGTCAACTTTCTGGAGTTGCTGCTTCAGGAAAACAATGTCTTCTTGTCCATGACGCTCAGACAAGATGTTGTGCTGCCCGTAGATAACCGTCTCCACTTTTGCCTTTGCGATTTCGCCTAACCCCAAGCACGAAAGCTGATGTAGGTGTACTACCTGGTAAGTACTCCTGTCCAGAATCGCGGCAAACCACTCAGGGAAACCGGGGATACTCTGCGGGAAGCCTTTTTGAGGAGCCAGGAAGACACTCTGGCTAGAGAGAGCCGGCATCTGCAAGTGCTGCGCCCGCCATCCTCTCCACTTCCGAAGGACAACATTGTTTCTCCTCACCTGCCTCCACGCCGGTTCAAACACGCGAAACGTAACATGCCTCGCATGCAAGGACTGGGCATAGGTCCCGCCATGTGCCGAGCACAACGCGACCGAGCGCGGCACCATGAAAGCCGTAGCAAGAAAAGCAGCTACGTGTTCTGCGCCGCCTGGTCCCAGCGTGGGAGTTACCTGGAGCACGCGCAACCTGTCATTTCGGAAAGCCATCAGATTTCGCTATCAACGGCTCTGGCAGCCTGAGTGAGTGTGACGAATTCAAAATCGAGTCGTTTGGCAACATTGATAGTTGCGGACAAACGGGACAGGAAAGCCGCTACATCTCCATTTGATGCGTTGTAGGGGGACGCCCCGGGCAAGAGTTCGTTGGAGTGAAACATCATGTTTGCGACTGCCGGATGGCTACTTTCACGTTGAACAATCCACTTCAACAGACCTGCCATCTGGCGAGCAGAACTGTAAGATGGCCGTAGCCACACGGATTTGTGAACGGGAGCTGTTACCTTGAGCAAGAAGGGTTTGACGCGAGAAGGAGTGCACCGCCCCAGCAATGACTGGACCCGTGGCAAGCCGCCCACCTGATTAACTGAGCCCCGGTCAAGGTTGATCCTACCGCGTCTGACTGTTATCGGGATCTCAATCAACCTGCCGCCATTCGCCGCGACAACTCGCGGGACGCTGTCAAACTCCCTGAAATCTGCTGTCGCTTCACCTTCTCTGAACAAGGTACCCGGGACGACACTGGTGTCAACCTTGTACCCGAGTTTGTGGCATATCTTAAACGTCTCAGGTCCGGCACCAAACCTTCCAGCGCGAAAAGAACATGGCGCGCGGCCAAATCGCTTCTGGAAAACTTGCTTAAGGGTCTGCATCTTGGCAAATTCCAGCTGCGGCGGGTACTGACATTGAAATTCACTTAACTTGACCCCTGCCGGCCCGGCATAACGTCTGGATGGCTCCACGAACTCACCGTGTAAGTGCGCACCCAACTCCCAGCCATGGTTCTGCTCAAGCACGTCGCAGATATGACTCGGCTCATCCCGTTCGATGACATCCGGGCTCAAAAGCAGCGTTGCTGCTGCTCCCGCTTTCCGCAGCACAGGAACCAGTGTACGCTGCATCTCAAGCAGATTCGCATACGACTCAGGTGCCCGTCCCGTCCAGTCAGCGCTGCAATCTGCCTCGGTATCAATTGTAATCACGAACAGCTTCACGAGACCGGCCTTCCTTGGAAAACATCATCTTCAATCATTTTTCATTCTTCCTGCCACTTCTCTTCAGTGCCAGAACCTCATGAAAGAATGGCAGTCCCAGCATCCGCTGGGGGAAAAGCGGTCTGGCAGGCGATGGCCACGCCGGACTGTTACTTTTCCAGACCGGGTCAAACCCGTGAGCCAGAAGTCCCTCACGGACCTCTTTGGCACTGAGGTAAACTCTGGCCGCTCTTTCTCCCGAACGCCGGCGGAACCATCGAGGGCGGCGTGCTGCAACTGCAGCCATGAGCGAATCCGGGCGCCCGAGAATGAGACATTCGGCGAAATAGAAGAGCAGGATACCCACGTCCTGCCACGAGCACCACAACATTCCTCCTGGCCGCAAGACACGTTCAATTTCCGATATTGCCTTATCCCAATCCCGTACGTATGGCAGGACATTGTACGCCAATACGCAGTTCGCCTCGCCGCTCGGGAAAGGCAGTGCAGTCAGATCTCCCCTTCCGAATGCGACATTCCTGACATTCAGGAGATCTCTCAGCCGGCAAGCAGCTTTCAGCCTGTCGTTTCTCACGTCAATACCAATGACCCTGTCAAACCACGTGCTTCCAGCTATTGACCAATTCCCGGTGCCACATCCAAGATCAAGGAGCAGCCCGCCGGGAGCCTTGAAGGCCTCGAATCGATCACGGTAATATGTTAATCCGATCTCCCACTGCGACAATGAAAAATCATCATCCCGGACTTCTTCATTCAGCACCCGGAGGACTCCGGCTTTTTCCGCCCAGTCATCCCGTGGATGAGTCCGTAGCAGGTATTTCAGTAGTAGATTTCTTCTCCTGTTCATCAGGCTCATCGCCTCTTTGGCCGAGCACTGATAACAGCGAGGAGTCTGCCGGTCCCGCCAACCCGGTTTAGTGCAGTTTTGATCATATCCTTATCCGCTTTTGCGAGGCATAGCACGTAGGTGATCAGCCCCCCACTTCCACCGAGAGCCAGGGCAAGTACAGGAGATGCCCGAATTATATCTATCTGCAAGATGCACCAGGAAACCAGCGCTGCCATCAGCGAGCACAAAGCATATTGAGGCACGAATCCTGCGCGTATGTGACCGAGCTCCCGCCGCAGCAGGAATAACCCCATCACAACTCCAAGCACGTTCACACCCAGGTTGGCCAGGGCAAGGCCGCGGTAACCCATACCGGGAACTGCAATGCCTGCAAGCACTGGATAGAACACAATGGCTATCGCTCCGGCAAGATTGAAGCCGAAAGTCTTGCCCTGAGCATACAGTGCGCGCCCTATGACATCTCCGAAGATATTGCAGAGCACGGTTCCCAGCACCAGGGGAAGGACTGCCGCCGTAGAAGCGGCGGACTGAAAGGTGAATTGTCCTCGCTGAAATACCAGCTGCACCGCTGGTAGAGCAAGTACAGAAAGCAAAGCCACTGCCGGCAGTGTTATGACCAACGTGAAACGGAGAGCTTTCTGATATTGTTCCAAGACTCCGGCTTTGCCGCTTGCAACCGATCCGCGGACCATGTCAGGGAAGATCGCTGTGACAATCCCCGTCCCGAGAAGCACCTGGACAAGAACGGAAATCCTGCCAGCATAGCCCAAATATGAAATAGACCCTTCTGCCAACCTCGATGCAAAATATCGCTCAAGAACCGGGCTTGCGCGCCCAAGAAGCCCAAAGAGAACAATGGGAGAAAGCAGGCGTACTGCACGACGCACCCTCTGGTCGCTCAGCGGGATCACATATTGCCAACCGTGCTTCAACACTGGCCCAAAAGTCACCCCAGCTTGTACCAGAGAGGAAGCCAGTGCACCATAGGCCAGTGCTGTCGCCCCAATTGTCCGGTAACCTGCGACGACCACCGCTATATTAGCCAGGCTGCCCAAGGCCGGCGCAGCAGCGGGCCAGAGGAATCTCCCTCTGGCATTCTGAACACCTGTCGATATGCTGCTCAGCGTAACGAGCGGAACGTTGAACATCAGCACAGCCAGCATCCGTGCAGCCATTTCTGCTGAACTTGAGCTCAGGCCGGGAGCAGATATCCTGATGATGATAGGGGCCGCGATTGAGCCTGCGATCGCCAACACGGTCATGCCGGGACCAAGAATCCGAACGAATGTCCCTATGAGCGCCCATGCGTCCTCATCGCGTCCGCCTTCCCTTTCGCGGATAAAAGCTGGCAACAGCACGAACGGCAGACCGGTCAGGAACAGCGCCTGAATGTAGGCCGGTATCACGAATGCTGCCAGGAACGCATCCATCGCGTAGCTGGTCCCAAAGTACCAAGCTACGACTATTTGCGAGGTCATGCCGGCGATGAGAGAGGCAACGCTGCCGATGGTAACCAGGAAAGCGGATCGAATCATATTCTCCACGTTCTTGACGGCAGGAATGGAAGGTAGAAACTAGCCAGGGAGAAGAAAGTTATGGCGAGGGCTGAGCCAAGACGGGAACTCATTCAAGGGGCGCTCTGCCCAGATACTCAAGCCCAAAGGCAAGTGCAAGGCTTCCCGCAAAACTGAGCGCCCCGGCAACCAGGACCATTATTTTTCTCTTTGGACTGCTTCTTCTTATTGGCGGGCTTGCCTTGTCAAGCACCTCGACTGTCTGAGTATCCTTGCTTTCTTGAATCTTTGCTTCCTCATATTGGCTCACAAGAAGAGCGTAAACGCTTTCCTGGACCTTGACGTCTCTTATGAGTCTTGCAAACTCGAGGCCAAGCTCCGGGAGCTTCAAGAGCTGTTTCTCCAGCTGAGCGAGCTCGGCTTTCACCTGCATAACCTGATCACTCTTTTCAGAAAGGTAGCTTCTCAAGACACCGAGTTTCACCTCTAGTCCGATTTTCCTGGACATCAGCTCCGCAGATGCCTCGATCGAACCTGCAAGCTCACTTGAAATTGGGGCGGCCTTGTGCAGCTCCTGGTAGCTCTTGAGAGCTTCTTCTGCCTTCTTGAGTACTTCAGTCGTCTCCGCGAGCCTTTTCTCAATGAAGAGGCGCGAGCGCTTCCCTTCGCTCATTGTGTTCTCGCGATTGAATTTATCGAGAAACTCCACATAGCTGTTTGCCATGTCACTCGCAAGCTGAGGGCTTCTTGCTTCAACAGAGATCCTGATTATTCCCTCGTCCGTTATGGAGAACTTGCTGTGTTTCCTGAGGCCGTAGAGCGTTCCGTCCATGTCCTTCGCCTTGTAGACTTTCATAAGATTGAACCTGCCGACCATCTGCTCTCCAACAGTCTTGCTTCTCAGGATCGCCAGCAGCACATCTGACGGTGTCGTTGTCCCCGGAAATGTTATTCCCGGCAAGGACAGCCCCTTTGTCAGAGCCGAAAGCCCGAATCCCGAACTTGTTTCCCTTGGCGGGAGAAGAGTGGATATGCCTGTGTACCACTTGGGAAGGAAGAAGCTCACGACGGCGGTAATTGCCGAAATGAGGACCGTGTTGAGCACAATGAGTTTCCATCTCTTGCCAAAGACGGAAAAAATCTCCCTGACTTCAATTCTCGGTTCTGCCACTCTTGGACTCCCCTATCGACCCAGTTTCATTTTGTCGCCTGATTAACCACGAGATAAATAGTGGCAATCTGTGCGAGAAGGTTTATCGTGTCCCTCGTTCTTGCCCAGACGTCAATCTCAGCTTTCTCCGGAACCCAGACGGTGTCTCCAGGCCTCATCCAACGAACATCACCTGCCGAAAAAGGCTGTCCGGAACCCGCCTCAAACACCTTGACCTTTTTCGCTCTTGCCCTGTCAGTAAACCCGCCGGCCAGGTCCACGTAATAGCCGGCATCCTTCCGCTCCTTATAAGGCACCAGTCCCGGGGCTTTAACCTCACCCACCACCCGCACCATCAATTCCTTCCGTGGGACGACTATTCTGTCGTTCACTCTGAGAAAGAATCCTTTTGGGTAGCTCTTGTCTTCCAGGATAGATTTGAGGCTTCTCGACAGGACTGTCTGCTTCCCTCTCAGCCTGGTCCTGAGATATTGATATTCCAGATCCGGAAGTTCTCCTGTTGTCCTATTGAGAAGCCGTTCAAGCTCGGGGTCCGGGCTTTCAAACGACTCCCTGCTCAAATAGGCATTCTCAAAGTCCGCCTCAGGGGTGAGCCCGCCGGCACGTCTCAGGAGGTCCTTGACCGTATCCTTTCCTTCTTCTATGGAATACATCCCAGGATAATTGACCTCGCCTTCGATAAAGGCGTTCTTCATCTTATGCCATTCCGGAATTGATCTGACGAAGATCCTGTCGCCAGGTTGAATTTGAATCGCTGCACCTGCGCTATCAGCTTCAGAATCCGTTAGACTGACAAAAATGGAATCAACATTTGTTTCGGACGTGAACCGCGTGAGTTCGACCCTGGAAAGGAATGCACCCTCCAGTGTTCCGCCGGCAAGTGCTATTGCATCTTCGAGGTTATCTCCCGGACAGAGCTCGTATTCACCAGGCCTGTGAACGCTTCCGACCACCATGAACGTGTGCTGCCTCGGAGGCACAAAAATCACATCACCGCCTGAAACCTGCGGATTTTTCTCGAGACTGCCCATGAAAGTGAATGCATCAAGATCGACCCCTTGCGCGTATCCGGCATTAGTCCTCAGTTCTATGTTTCTCCTTGAACCGATTTTCGTCAGCCCGCCGGCATCCTGGATGACCTCCGACACCCTGGCCGTACCGGATGCTCTGTACATGCCGGGCCTTGGCACTTCTCCCAGAAGATAGACTTTGAAAACTCTCAGCCGGGCAAGACTCACACTCAAAGACACATCTTTCAGGTATCGGCTGACAGCCTTGATTATTTCCTTTTTCGCATCGTGGAGCGACTTGCCGGCAAGGACCATTTCACCGACATTAGGGACGACTGCCTTGCCTTCGGGGTCAATCTCAAGGGTGAAGGTGAAATTAGTCTTCCCCCAAGCTGTGAGCAAGAGGGCATCTCCAGGTCCAAGCACATAAGCACCCGGACCTATGACTCCCTCGAGGAGAACCTTTTCTTCCGCGGCTTCTCTGGCCGGTATAGAGATGGTCTTCTCGCTGGCCTGGAGGGAGGTCTGTAGCCTTATGGACTCAAGTCCGCCAGTCCGTCCGATTTTCCCCTCTTCTTGTCCCGAGCCAGCCTGTCCCTGTGCGATGCATGACGGGGGAAGGAGGGCGAGAACACCCGTGAGAATCAGAGCCCATAGGATGAGCGCCCTGTCCAGCGCCGACCGCCTGTCCCGGCTGCGGAGATTATGAAAACTTGTACATTGCCTCATAGTATTTCCTGAACTCACCAGATTTGATCCTTTCCCACCAATCCCTGTTTTCAAGATACCACCTCACTGTCCGCGACAATCCTTCGTCAAATCCAAGTGATGGAGACCAGCCAGTGGCATTTCTTATCTTGTCGAAATTGAGGGCATACCGTCTATCGTGACCCAGCCTGTCCTTAACGAAGCGGATTAGAGAGTTAGGTTTGTTAAGGATCGAAAGGATTTTCGACGCCATTTGCAGAACACTTAGCTCCGCTCCAGCGCCGATGTTGAATACTTCTCCGTTCACACTATCCCGCTCAACGAGAAGTTCAAGTGCCGTGCAGTGATCTTCCACAAAAATCCAGTCCCGGGTATTCTTTCCGTCTCCGTAGACTGGGAGGGGTTTGTCCTCCATCGCATTTGTCACGAAGAGGGGAATCATCTTCTCCGGGTACTGGTTCGGGCCGTAGTTGTTTGAGCACCGGGTTATTATCACCGGCAATCCATAGGTTGCATAGTAAGAATACGCGAGTCTATCTGCGCCGGCTTTGCTGGCCGAGTACGGGTTCCTCGGCAAAAGCTGCGCGTCCTCTTTCACGGGATCACCGAGTATCTCGCCGTATACTTCATCCGTTGAAATCTGAACGAATTTCTCTATGCCCAGCCGTTTCGCCGTCTCGAGGAGAACGTAGCTTCCATAGACATCGGTCGTTACAAAACTGCCCGGGTCGCCAATTGCCCTGTCAACGTGTGTCTCGGCAGCGAAGTTGAGAACGACGTTGCAGCCTGCCATGGTGCGCTCGACGACTGCCATGTCGCATATATCACCTTTTACGAACGAATACCTTTTGTCATTCTCAACTGAGGCCAGGTTCGCAAGGTTTCCGGCATACGTGAGCTTGTCCAGCACGACAATCGTAACACCTTTGTACTTGCCGAGAAGATGCCGGACGAAGTTGGAGCCAATGAAACCTGCCCCGCCCGTGACAAGAAGCTTGCTTTCGTTGAGTGAAATGCTAACTGGCACTTCTAGCCCGCCTCCACTTGCTAATAAACCACGTTGGATGTCCTGTAGCAGCCCGGCTCGGCTGCTCTTCGAGATGTCCTTTCCCTCCTGCCGAAAATGTCGATCCTTCTTGGACTCCCTCACTCGAATTTGCGAACTCGACCTTCGGTCTCAAACAGCGCAAATTCGTCCCCTTCGGGGTCGCTCCCTCGTCCAAGAAGGGAGTCCAGAAATTTTCGGAAAGTCGGTTCAAGGACATCTCCAGGCCTGCCGCGGCACCTCAGCCGTCTTTCCTTGCCCAATCGTACGGAATCCCGCCTTCGTGAGGATCAATCCTGTACTCGTCGGGAGATTCATGATTGTACACCTGGTCCGGGCAGTTTATCAGATACCCGGCCTGGCCCCCAACCGCTTTCATGCCGTGAACGATTTCCGGGGGAATCACAAGAAGCATGGGGTTCAATTCTCCCATGACGAACTCGTTAACCTCTCCCCGTGTCGGTGAATTCTCCCTCTGGTCATAAAGAACAACCTTCATCATGCCCCGCACGACGACAAAATAGTCGGTCTGCTTCTTGTGATAGTGCCACCCTTTTACGACACCGTCGTAAGCGACCGTGAGATACACCTGTCCAAAACCTCTGAAGATTTCGTCATCGCTCCTCAGCATTTCCATGAGATACCCTCTCTCATCAGGAATAAGCTTGAGCTTTTTTGTCTTGACTCCGTCAATCATTGAACCTCCTTGAACCGGCGATTCATCTCCCAACGCCGAAGTACTTGAACCCTGCAGCAGCTGGAACCTCAGGGTCATAGACATTTCTGAGATCAACAAGAACTGGTGTCTTCATGATTCTCTTGAGCTTGGCAAAATCCAGCCGTCTAAACTCGTTCCACTCGGTCACAATGACAACGCAATGGCTTCCTTTTGCAGCATCGTAGGAATTTGCACAGAACTCGACTCCGGAGAGCACTTGTGAAGCAGACGGCATTGCGACCGGGTCAAATGCTTTTATCTTCGCCCCTCTCTTCTTGAGTTCCTTGATGATGTAGATTGATGGGGCCTCCCTGACGTCGTCCGTCTCAGGCTTGAAGGACAGACCCAGGACACAAATAGTCTTCCCTCTTGTACCCGAAATAGCGCGGCTTATCTTTTCAACCATCAGTTTTTTCTGTCTGTTGTTCGCCTCAATCGTCGCCTTCACTATCTTCAGATCAAGGCCAAGCACAGAGCTGAATTCGATGAATGCCTTTGTATCTTTCGGGAAGCAAGAGCCGCCGTACCCGGGGCCGGCATGCAGGAACTTCGGTCCGATTCTCCGGTCGAGCCCCATCCCCTTTGCGACGACCTGCACGTCTGCATTCACTTTCTCACAAACCACTGCAACTTCGTTTATGAAAGAAACCTTTGTGGCCAGGAATGCATTTGAGGCGTACTTTATCAATTCAGCAGTCTCCACATTGGTCTTCACCATCGGTGTTTCAATGAGATAGAGCGGTCTGTATATTTCAGACAGGATTTTCTCCGCCTTTTTGGACCTTGTGCCGATCACGACTCTATCCGGGCGCAGGAAGTTCTCGACTGCCGATCCTTCCCTCAGGAACTCCGGGTTGGACGCGACATCAAAGGAGTAGCGTCCGCGCATACTCTTTCTGACGATTTCTTCCACCATCCTCGATGTTCCAACGGGAACCGTGCTTTTCTCCACTATCAGTCTATATCCGTTCATGCTTTTGCCTATTTCGGCAGCGGCCGCCTTCACGCTTCCCAGGTCAGTCTCCCCTTTTGAATCTGTGGGCGTTCCGACTGCGATGAAAATCACGAGCGACTCCCTGACCGAATCCTTCAGTGATTCCGAAAAAGAGAGTCGCCCTTCGCGGACGTTTCTCTTTACAATCTCTTCAAGCCCGTACTCAAAGAATGGAACCGTGAGCTTTCTTAGCTTGGCGATTTTTGACGAATCGGAGTCAACACAGGTGACCTGATTCCCAAAGTCAGCCAGGCATGCACCGGTTACAAGCCCAACGTACCCTGTTCCAACGACACAGATCTTGTACATGCCTTTACCCCCTCACGAGACTCTGCTTGCCGCCTGGTGTGGTGCCCTCCCTGACTTGCTCCCGCCAGTATTCGAGCACGGAAGAGAGCGTTTCATCTATTCCGAAGTCAGGTCTCCAGCCGGTCTCCCTGGATATCTTCGAATTGTCTCCGACAAGATACTCAATGTCTGACCTTCTGATCTTGGACGGAATGGTTTTCAGCTCAACCTTTAACCCTGAAATCTCAATCATCTTCATGAGGATATCTCTCACCGAGCGGCCCTTGCCGGAGGACACATTGTATGCCTCCCCCGGCCTTCCCTTCTCAAGCAAAAGAACATAGGCCCTTGCAACATCACGCACATCCGTATAGTCGCGGACCACATCCAGATTGCCGACTTCGAGAACCGGCTCTTTCTTCCCAGCCCCGATAAGAGCAAGCTGCTGGGCAAAGGCAGGGATTGCGAACACCGTTGTCTGCCCTGGACCGGTGTGGCTGAACGACCGGGTTCTAACAATCTTGAGGGCATAACACTGGCTGTACTGTTCAGCCATCATGTCCTGTGCGGCTTTGCTTGCAGCATACGGGCTGACAGGAAGAAAAGGGGCGTCCTCATTGACCGGAACCCGTTCTTTTCCTCCCCGGTACATCTCGGAGGTCCCGACAAAAACGGCCTTTCCATGGTATTCCTTTTTTCTCATGCTCTCAAGCAGATTCAGGCTCCCGACCGCGTTCGAAATGAATGTCCCATGGGGGTCGTCAAAAGATTTTCCTGCAGAACTTTGGGCAGCAAGGTGAATCAGCAGGTCGGGAAAGGTCTCATCCAGAAGCGGACTGATTTGACCGAGCTCCGAGAGATCACAGTTCAGAACAGTGACATCTCGGGGCAGCCTGCGTGCTTTCTCTTTCCCCGCAGCATCCAGGATGTCAATGCCGACAATCTCATGTCCCTTGTCCTTGAGCTCGCTGATCACATATCCGGCAACGAATCCGAGGATACCCGTGATAAGGATGCGCAAACGCGTTACCTCTTCCTCCAGAAATCGAGGAGATCTCTGAGCGTTTGTTCAAAGGGAATAACCGGCTTCCACCCGGTCAGCTTCTGAAACTTGCCGTAGTCGCCCACGAGGATCGGGACATCCGATGGTCTCATCCTCGTTTCATCGTGTTTGATGCTGATCTTGACTTCTGCTATGGAGCGAAACAACTCGACAATTTCTCCAATTGAAAAGCTCCTCCCGGAGCAAATGTTGTAGACTTCGCCTGGCTCTCCCTTCTCAAGAGAAAACCAGTATCCCGCGACAATGTCCCTCACGTCGGTGAAATCGCGCTTTGCATCAAGGTTGCCGAGGGAAATCTCGGGCGCCTTGCGATTCTTCTCGATGTCGGAAATCTGCTTTGCGATATCAGAGCAGACGAAAACAGGAGGCCTTCTCGGTCCAGTGTGGTTGAAGCCTCTCGTCCTCACTATGTCCATCTTGTAGCTCATGAAGTACTGAAAGCCCATGAGGTCCTGCGCCACTTTGCTGACTGCATAGGGACTCAAGGGCCGGAGTGTATTCGTCTCCCTTATGGGAAGCTCATTGGGATGGACAAGTCCGTACTCTTCACTCGAGCCGGCTATCTGGATCCTGGGTTTCATTCCGGTCTTTCTTACTGCCTCAAGTATGTTCAGTTGACCGATTATGTTTGTGCTGAGAGATTCTCCGGGCGCAAGCCATGAAGTCGGAACAAAACTCTGGGCTGCCAGATGGAAGATTCTATCCGGCTTGACCTCCTCTATGACAAATCTAACCGATGAGCTGTCCCTGATGTCGCACTCATACATCTTCACTTTGTCACCCAGATGTTCCACATTCTCCATCCTGCTTCTCCACCGGTAGATTCCGAAAACCTGAACTCCGGGAACGTTTGCCAGAATGTAGTCAACCAGATGACTGCCGGCAAATCCGGTAATTCCGGTAATCAGTACGCGCATTCTCACCATTCCTTTCTATATGGCTAGGCGAACGCTCGGAATGAAAGCCGTCCAGGCACAAGCGTTCGAATTGACCTCCTGACCGGGGAGAGCGCCAACCCGGCAGGACTTCATTACATCGCCTGTAGCGCTTCGGCACAAGCTAACAGAACCGCTCTTCGAAGTCAATTCTCTGTATGAATCTGTACAGCCAATTTGGAAATGGATAGTTTTCTCCAGGATAGAAACGTCCATGCCTCACCGATACACGAATCTGTTTCTGTTCCCGAGGATGCATTCAGGCGATCTCATCCCGCTCGTCACTTTCCTGGCGGTGTCCGAGTCCCTGAGTGTCTAGCCTCAACTGAGCTCGGCACTAACACCACCTGTCTCGACAATCCCACAAATCACGTTTCACTTTTCTCTTGACAGCGACGCTCGTTTCTGTCAACATCAAATCAGATCTTCGAAGTATTGCTTCAGCGAAAAACCATAGCTGTTTCCTTCTCGGGTACGTCAATGGCAGCTCCAATTGTCTCTGGTATTGCCATGCTTCTGAAAGGTTTTGACCAAACCTACAGCCCGAGTCTTTACAACGACGACATTGAGCAAGTCATAAGGCTCTCTGCTGACGACATAGATCCACCGGGCTGGGATTCTGAATACGGAGCAGGTCGTGTCAATGCTCGGAAGGCCTTGGACTACTTGCGAGGACCGTACGCGATGGGTAGATGGGAGGAAACCGGTGGTTCAGTTTATCAGACGACCGAGAACTTCAAGGGGAATTTCTATAGTCTTCCTGGCGCGCCCGACGGATATTATGTTGGTAAACGTTACGAGGTCAGAAGGTCTGTTACTTTTCCAACTGAATTCTCAAACATTGTCGGGGCCTGGGGCAGGGGACTCGCGACCACAGGATATGACTGGACTCTCTATAACGACAACTTCGCCATGGGGTATTGCGAGGTCGTTCCTGGAACCCTGACCTTGACAGGCGCTATTGTTCGAACATGGGTCTACGAAATTGCCATGCTTCCGAGCGGAGCATACTATGGTTGGTATCCGGCAAGACCCGAGAATGTCACTTTTGCGTGCACCGTCCTCGGCATTCCGGCTCATCTGTATGTGTCCATTCTCGGACCCGATCGCCTCAGCTATGGCCAGACCGGCACATGGAGAGCCGGTGCTGCCGGAGGGTCTGGCGATTACAGTTATCAGTGGTATGTATCAGTTGACCACGGCCTGAGCTGGACTGCTCAGGGAACAAGTGAGACTCAATCCTGGACCATGGACGGAAGCACCATTATTGAACGGGTTGATGTGCATGACAGCATAACCGGTGAGGATGCAACTGCTTCGTTCTATGTTTACCCCTATGTTATTGGGATAAAGGAAGAAGCATCACTTTCCATTCCAAAGACATATCGACTGGGACAGAACTATCCCAATCCTTTTAATCCTCGCACAGAGATCAGGTTTGAGCTGCCTAAGCAAAGCAATGTCTCACTTGTTGTATATGATGTGCTTGGAAAAGAGGTGGCAAGGCTGGTCGATGGTCCAATGAATGCTGGATATCATCATGTCAGCTGGAATGCGGATCGCCTCTCAAGTGGAGTCTATATACTAAAACTCAGGGCAGACGCGTTCGTAGACGTCAAGCGCCTCGTGTTACTAAAATGAGGGTTTGTTGCTTAGCAGTCATAGCACTTCTTATTTGTTCATCAATTTCCTGTAGCAGGAATCGTCATCCTTACCAGCCTCCTACAATTGATCCGGTTTGGCCTGAGATTGATAACTATCCTGTCTGGTCTCCTGATGGCTCGAAGATCCTTTACTGCCATGCGGGAATCACATACATCCGAAACGATGGCTCGTACGCCGTAAACTCTGACTCCTCTGGACTATGGACCATTGATGCAAATGGGACGAATCCCCGTCCAATACTTCGCGGTCTAGGTATTGGCCCAGCGGAATGGAGTCCTGACGGGAAATGGATCGTGTTTGGGGAGAAAGCTC
Organism: Candidatus Eisenbacteria bacterium; assembly: GCA_030017955.1. Lineage (NCBI taxonomy): Bacteria > Candidatus Eiseniibacteriota > Candidatus Eiseniibacteriota bacterium. The sequence goes on along the minus strand of JASEGR010000057.1, from coordinate 1,702 downwards.
AGATATACAAGGTACCTGTCGTAGGGGACAGCTTGGATGCAACTCAGATAGAGCAACTCACTCTTGAAGGACGCAATTTCTCCCCCACCTGGAGTCCCGATGGCGAATGGATCGTCTACGACTCGAATGTAGGAGAGAGCTCCACGGGATACTATCATATTTCGAAGATGAAAACGGATGGGTCAGAAAAAAACGCGAATCGGTCCCGACCGTGGCCGGATGCCTGATTGGTCTCCGGAGGGAAACAGAATAGTACATATTCGATACCCGGGCGATTCTTCTTCAGACATCTTTGTGATGGATAGCTCGGGAGGGAGTGTTTTGCGTCTCACAAGCAGCAAGGCAACAGATTATGGCCCCAAATTCTCGCCTGACGCGATGAAGATTGCTTTCTACTCAGGTTATGAAGGGGATGTTGCCGTATGGATAGTGAATTCAGATGGAAGCAACCCAGGTAGGATCATAACAGGGTCTCAGCCTTCGTGGTCCCCTGATGGCAAAAAGCTGGCCTTTATCGGTTCACAGGCAGGAACCATCAACGACAACGGGACAGTCTGGGTTGTGGACATTGACGGCACGAATTCGAGACAGCTCACGTACGGACCGCGATGACAGGCGCCGGTAACCCGTGAATCGGAGAACTCAGGAAATCTGCGAGGGGGTCACTTGTTTGCGCGTGACTAGGAATCAGATCGAGGGGATTCCGTCCAGCCGGGACAGAGGAATCAAGAGAAGGTTGGTCACGGCTGGGTTAGACTTTGCCGAATTTCAAGGACAGTCCCTCTGGGATCGCGGGAGGCAGTGATCGGCCTTCCCATCACTATGAAGTCGGCGCCCATCTTGAGCGTTTCGGCCGGAGTCGAAGTCCGAACGTGATCCGCTCTTTCCGGACGCCGGGAATCTTCCGTTTCCCCTTTGGGTCTGACACCCGGGACAACGGTGAGGAAGTTGTCGCCGCAGGCGTCTTTTATCGTGCGAACGTAGGAAGCACCGCACACTACGCCGTGAAGCCCTGCTTCTTTTCCTTCACGGGCCAGGAGAACTGACAACTCTCCTGTTTTCTTTTCGCCAAAGATATTCCGGGATGTCGCTTCATCGAAACTTGTAAGCATGGTGACGCCGATTACCTTTATCCTTGGACCGGGGGATGACTGATCGGAATCACTCTGCTCGAAACCGGATATCGCCCAGTCACTTCTCCACGTTTGCTGGTGAACTTCTCCTTGAGTAGCTGCGCCGCGAACGGCGGCCTTCATCATTTCTTTTCCGCCCAGGCAGTGGACATCTACGATGTCCACCCCGAAGTCTGCAAGGACGATGCAAGTCCTTTCGACTGTGGTCGGTATGTCAAAGAGTTTCAGATCAAGGAATACTCTTTTTCCCCTTTCTTTGAGCGATCTGACAATTCTCTTTCCGCCCGAAGCGAATAGCTCACCCCCTACTTTGTAAAACCCAACGAGATCACCAAGTTTGTCAACGAGGGAAAGCGCCTCCTCGGAGTTGGAATAATCGAGAGCTACTATCAATCTTTCAAGAGCACGCATAGTTCGAATACCCCCTCACCGACCTCTCCCCAGAGGGGAGAGGCTCAAGGCATCTCCACCAGCCTCTCCCCTGAGGGGAGAGGATTCCTGTTTGATCAGTGGGCCTTCTTTGCCCCCTCACCAGCCTCTCCCCCTCACCCTACCCTCTCCCCTGTGGG
>JASEGR010000056.1 GCA_030017955.1 Candidatus Eisenbacteria bacterium | reverse complement strand
CTACTCGTCGCATCCCTACGCTGTCACCCCTTAAGGGGGTCGGCCACGACCCCCTTATACCCCCTGGCAGTGTGCCTTATGAAACGCCCTGCATTTCGTAACGTTATTTCTGGGACGGCACACTAGTATACCCTTTCGCGAATGAAATTCTGCCAGCCCATGAGACCAATCCCCATGTTGTACACGGTCTTGGTGAAAAACTGGTCAACAAAGATATCTACGTTATTGATGAAGCTGCTTGGAACATAGACGATATCGTATCTGGCCAGCAGGATATCGTCACCGTACTTCCCTTTGTCAAGAATACGCCTGACATTGACCTTCGTTGCTGTCGCTTCAGTCTCGCTCCTTTTGCTGATGACAATGACACTTTTCAAGTTCCCGGTTGGGAGAAAACCGCCTGCGACAGTTATTGCCTCAAGAAGGGTCATCCTGGTCTTGATCTCAATCGCGCCCGGGAATCTGACCTCTCCGAGAACATAGATGTTATTACCCTCCGTTTCCGTCACAATGACTGCAATCTCCGGGGAGGCAAGAATCTCTCTGAATTTCATTGTGAGCAGCGAGTCAAGCCCGGTCGGAGTCATACCCTCTGCATCCACATCACCCACGTATGGAAGCGAGATTCTCCCGTCCGGCCTGACTTTCACATACCTGTTGAGATCCTTGTTGTAGAGAAAATCGACTTCCATCTTGTCGCCGATTCCGATTCTGTACTCGGGCATCCTGCCATCTGCAATGTTCAGGGAATCAGCTAATGAACGGTCCGGTATTCCCGGAACTTCAGGCCTCCCCTTGAAGGCGTATTCCTGCGCTGCACATGATAAAAGGAAAAAGGCAAAGCTAAGCGCAAAAACTGTCGTTCGCGACATAACGGGCCTGTGCTTCTCCCTGATCAAGCCGGTCCCTCCGGATTCATAACACCCGGAATAACTGAGTGCCAGATGAACTCTTCGTGATCCACCCCTTCTTCCTCCGGCCTTTCAGACAGCCAGTCGTCCTGACTCCGCACGCGACTCTGTCCGGCGACCTGGCTCACGGAGTCCAAGAGAAACAAAAAGAGACCGGGAAGAAGGTGGATTGGCTAACCCTCTCCTGGTCTCTCAGAATAGCAGTCCGGGCTTCAGAGCTAAAGAAAAATCTTGTCCAGATGCTCGCCAAGGTCTCTACCGCCTGACAGGATTACCGTCTGCTCCCAGCCGGTCAAGGCTCAGTTCTCAAGTGCCCCCGGCAATTCCGAGAGTGTTCCTACCCTTAGCAAGCTGTTCTGGGATTTCTCCTTGCGGTCTTGGTGCCTGTGAGACCTGTCTCCGAATTACCTGGATAATTCTATCAGAAACCTTCCTTTCCTGTCAACTGAACCTGCGGCAGCGCTCGATCCGGCCTCGCCGGCGCTCACTTTGGTGCGGGCGCCTTCCCGCCGGGATACCACGGCGGTGCTGTGAGTTCCGCCAGCATTTGCTCCCGGAATGATTGATTGTCGGGTATTTCCCGCCTGATAAGAAGCCTCCAGCGTGCAATGATTCCCATGGAGAGGACATGGAAGCCGTCCATGAAGCCGGCGCCGTGCCTGTAGGTCGGTACTTCGATAATATGATTATTGTCTGTTCTGTAACCCAGATGCGCCAGAATGATGCCGACTTCGAATGCACCGCTGTACTTGTATCCGCCATACCACTTAAGAAGCTCGCGGAATGACGACACGCGCATTGCACGAAAATTCGATTCAACGTCCTTGTAGAGGAAGCCTCCAAGAATGCTTGCCGCGATCGTGAGCCCTTTGTTTCCCAGCACCTTGTACAGCGGATACACGCTGAAATCGCGCCGTCCGAGGACGACATCGATTTTCCCGCCATAGGATTCGAAGAGATCACACAATTCGCGGATATACTTGGGGTCGTGTTGGCCGTCGGAATCGATCTCGACTACAAGGTCATCGCCCTCAAGAGCGCCTGTTGCATGAAAGTGGTCAACGAGCGCATACCCTTTTCTGAGAGCGACCGAGGCGCCGCCGTTCTTCTTGCTCCTGATCACTATAGCCCTGTCGTTCCCGTCACGCCACTGCGAGAGTATTCGCGGAGTATCATCAGTCGAGCAATCATCAACTGCAATGACGAGGTCGGCTTCCTTTTCAATCAGCGCAAGTATATCCGCGAGCACGCGCGACTCGTTGTAGATCGGCGTGATCACAACCCTGCGCGGTCGATTTTTCATTGTGTGTGCTCGTCCTTCCTGCCGCAATCAGCGGGCGGCATGATCGAATGTGTCGGTATCGTTCGGATTGAACGGCTCGTCCACATACACGATGGCGATGAGCGGCACATCGTCAACATTCTTGAGGGCATGTGCAAGGCCCGGAATGACCTTCAGCACGAGCGGTTCGTCCGCGCTCATCATCACGGTTGAGATTTCTCCGGTATCGACATTCGTCAAAGTCATTTCGCCTTTGCCGTGGACCACGGAAAACCATTCAGTCTTCCGGCGGTGATAGTGGTTTCCTTTCGTTTTCTCCGGAAGCGCACCGGTCACGAATATCTGTGCGAACCGTTCCTTCGTCACATCCTCGGGACGCAATACCTCGTAGACCCATCCGCGAACATCTGTATGGCGCGCGGGACGCTTGATGAGCTCTTCCAGATTCAAATGCGCTGAATCTCCTTGATGGCTGCAGCGACTTCCTTCACGTAGTCAATCGGCATATGCGAATAGAGAGGAAGCGAGAGAGTCCGGGACGAGAGAAGCTCCGTCTTCGGGCAATGGACATTCTTGAACTCTTCCAGCGCGTACGCGAGACGGTGAATGGGCGGCCAGTAGTACTTCTTAGTCATGATGCCGCGTGCTTCAAGCTCATCCGCAAGTCTGTCACGGTCCTTTCCGTACTTCGACGGATCGACGAAAATCGCATAATCCTTGACCGTGCTGCGGACGTAGGACGCACGAGTCGTCCACGAGATACCTGGAATGCCGGCAAGCAGCCGCTCGTAGAGATCGGCAAGCTCGTTGCGGCGAGCAATCCACTTTTCCAGGGTGTCGAGCAGCCTTACGCCGATAACGGCATTAATCTCTTGGAGCCGCGCATTCATGCCGTCGCAGAAGCAATCAAGGGAACCCGGCGGGTGACCGTGGTTGCACGCAAGCCTCATACGCTCGGCGAGCGCGTCGTCATTCGTCGTGATCAAACCTCCCTCGCCGGTCGGCATCGTCTTTGTCGGTCCGAGGCTGAAGACCTCGGCAGCGCCAAAACCTCCGAGTTTCCTGCCCTTCCACTCGCCGCCAAACGCATGCGCGGCATCGAAATAAAGGGGGATGTTCGCTTTCTTTGCGATCGATTCAAGTTCATCGATCTCCGGCGGATGGCCGAAAACATGAACAGCCACAATCGCCTTTGTGCGCGGCGTAATCGCCTTTCTGACCTCGTCAGGGTCGACGTTGCACCGGTCGTCACAGTCCACCGGGACTGCCTTCAGCGAGTTCCACCGGAGCGCCTGGTACGTCGCCGAAAACGTGTACGCAGGAAGGATGACTTCGCTGCCCCGCGGCAGGACGCTGAAGAGAACAATCAAGCCCGAGGTTCCGCTTGGTGCGCCGATCGCATGCTTCACTCCAAGATACTGCGCTGCCTTGAGCTCGAATTGGACGACGTATGGCCCCAGGGTAAGCTGACAGGTCGAAAATATTCTTTCGAAATCGTCTTTCACAGACTCGAATGGCGGTAGTGTCGGTTTCATTATGGGAATTCTGAACTCTGTCACTTTGTCACTTCTCCCTTCTTGGCTACTCTTGCGGGGACGCCGGCGACTGTGCACCTGGGCTCGACATTTCGTGTCACCACTGCTCCTGCGCCCACGGTGGCCCATTCACCAATCTCCACACATGGAAGAATATTCGCGCCGGTCCCAATGAACACCCCTTCGCCCATTTTTGCTGCTCCTGCCAGATGCACACCGGGCGAGATGTACGCGTGATCTCCAACCTTGCAGTCATGGTCGATCGACGCATTTGCGCAGACCACAATGTCCTTCCCGACAGTTGCGTTCGGCATGACGGTAGTGTTCGGTCCGAGCCACGTTCCATCGCCGATCGTTGCCGATCTATCCACTGAGGACGAAGGATCAATGACCGTTGCCATACCGAATTTCCTGGACAGTCTCAGAAACGTTTCCTTCCTCGCCTCCATGTACGTGCAGCCAAAACCGACAATGACGAGGGCATCCGCGACCCCATCCAGAATCGAGAGCGGACCCAAATGGTCCCTGTTGTTGATTCTGCCGGGGGCGATGTGATCGTCAAGAAAGACAGCGTCCTGATCCTCGGGGATCGAACCCATAATGGAGCGTCCGGTGCCGCCCGCTCCCAGCACGAAGATCTTGCGCGTCATCAACGGGTGTAGAATCCTTCTTCGAACTCCACTCCTTCGGCCTCCCTATCCGCCGCCTCGATCATCGCCCTGACCTTGGCCAGTGAAACCAGAGTGTCTCTCGAACAGTACTCGGAAACCGCCTTCTTGCGGGACGGCGTCTGCTTCCACGGATAAATGAGGACGTATTCATCCCGTTCCTCGCACCTGGTTCTTTCTTCCTCGGAGACAAGAATCTCATGGATCTTTTCACCGGGGTACGTGCCGATAACTTTGTAGTTCAGCTTCACACCGGCGATATCACAGACTGCACGCGCAATGTCAAGAATCTGCGCCGACTCGGCACGCTTTACAAAGATCTCCCCCCCGGCGGCGTTTTCAGCCGCATACAGGACCAATTCCACCGCCTCGTTGAGCGTAAGGAGAAAGCGTGTCATCTCGACGCTTGTGATTGTGAGCGGCAGTTTCTTCTGAATGAGCGCCCTGAAAAAAGGAACGACCGAGCCGCGTGAATTCAGAACATTGCCGTACCGGACGCCCACAAACCGCGTTCCCCTGTTTCGCGGCGATTCGTTTGCGCTCACTACGATTTTCTCCTGGAGCGCTTTCGTCATACCCATCACGTTCACCGGCTGCACCGCCTTGTCGGTTCCTATGCAGATCACACAGCCGACCCTTGCATCCATTGCGGCATCAATGACGTTTCGCGCGCCAGTCACGTTAGTGTCGATCGCCTCCACCGGAAACCGTTCGCAGTTGGGCACCTGCTTCAGTGCCGCCGCCTGGAAGACCATGTCCACCCCCGCCATGACTTCTCTCACAGACCGGAAGTTTCTGATGTCTCCAAGATGAAAAGCGAGTTTCGGATCGCACGAAAACTTGTGGTACATGTCGAACTGCTTCTTCTCGTCACGGCTGAAAACACGGATTTCCTTGATGTCCTCGGACAACAGCCGCCGCACCACGTAGCGGCCAAAGGACCCCGTCCCGCCGGTTACCAATACGGTCTTGCCTGAAATTGAACGCATAGATCGATCTCTCTTGTCTGTCCCGGCGCCGGCACCCGACGCAGAGACGAGTGATAAGAATGTTGTGATAAATATCGACTTAGACGATATTATAACAGCATGTATTTATGGCGTCAAACTCACGGCCGGTGCCGCAGCATGAAATAGTCCTGTCATGACACGTCGACCGGCGGCTCGCCAGGCGCCCTCCACCACGGGAACGAGAGTTTCTCTCTGAGAAGTTTCTTTTCTCCCGCCGTAAACACGAGAGGGGTGAAGAACGATATAGTCAGAAGAGCCACGCATATTCCTACAAGAGCAATATCGTTCCGCAATGCCAGAAGTGGAACAAAAATTATGCACAGGATCGATCTCGACTCAACAATCAGGCCTCTCTGTGAGCAGTGGAAGAGAAACAAAGCAATCAGAACGAGAAAGGCGCCTGAGCCGGCGATCGCTGCACCAAGAATTCCGATTCTTGGAATGAGCAGGTAGTTCAAGAACCCGTTGAGAATGACACCTATAGTCACGGAAAGGAGAGGGAGTCTGGTCTTTTCTATGAGGGACGGATAGATGCTTACTATCCAGTAGAGACTCTTGAGAATCTGATAGATGAGAAGAACAGCGATGACTTGAGCAGCCCCGGCATACGCAGTTCCGAAAAGAAGCCTGATAAGAATCGGACTAAGCACATGAAGCAGCACCGCGATATTGAACAGTCCCATGAGAGAGAGTCTCATGGCAAGATTCATCGTTCTCATTGCCTTCTCTTTCTCGCCTTTTTCCCATGCATGACTCAGGTGCGGGGCAAGAACCCTGCCGATCACTATCCCAACCATCAAGGCAAGCTCGGTGAATCCTGCGGCCACGGTGTAGATGCCCACCTGATCGGAGCCGAGCTTGTGGTTAATGAACCACCTGTCCATGTAGTTGAAAAGCATAAGCTCGAAAGGAATGACTACAAACCAGACCGAGAACCTGAGAATCTTCCGATGGAATCCCTTTTCTTCCACAGGAAGATTCTGAGCCGAAAGACTCTTGAAAAGACTCCTTGAGAAGAAGGCAACGACAAGAGAGATCGCGATGAACTCGCCGGCCATGACCGATTCAACGCGCCTGCCGATCAAAAGGACAAGAGGGACCCCAATCAAGCAGAAGAGAACCATATGTGAGAGTTCGAGAACCGCAGTCCGTTTGAATACCCTGAGTCCTGAAAAAGCGGAGCTGATGTACGGAGCCAGAACCAGCGGAACGACTACAAGGCCAATCCACATAATGACATTTTTCTCCCGGGGATCGCCGTAGATAAGACGGGAAACTGTTCCGGAGAAGATGAAGAAACAGAGACCGACAAGAAAAGAAACGCCGAGACCGATTCTTATTGTCTTCGCGAGGAAGTCCTTTAGTGAACCCTGCTCCTCATATACGGTGACATAGCGGATGTATGATGAGGGAATTCCCAGTCCGCAAAATGTGACAATCAGGTTTATGGAGTTGAAGGCAAGCCCGTAGATGCCGTAGTTGTGCGGGCCGAGGAGCCTCGCAAAAAGAATGGCTTTGACGATCCCGATGAGCCGCTGGGCAAAGGCAAGAATCATTACGATACTCAGCGATTTTGCGATCGTCTCCTTTGCCAATCCGGACTGTTTCAAGGGGTCCAAATATTCCCTTTCTTTCGAGAGCCAGCCGTTTCCGGGCGAGTTGTTAATTGTGAAGACCGTCATTATAACAAAGCTTTACCACAATGCAATTTAATCGGCCAAGATGCGTGTGGGTCACAGAGATTTCTCTTTCAGGCAGCCGCGCCGACCGGGCTCACCGGCTCACAGTGGACAACTCTCCCCCGTGTCGCTAGAATAGGGCCCAAGGAAGGAGGCGTCTCCCTGAGACTGTCCGAGCGGGCTTGTCTGTTGAAGAATTTTCTGTTCTGGGTGATTCTCGTTATCGCTGTGTTTCTTTCGCTTTTCGCATCGGGTAGAATCGCCAGAGATCTGCCGATCGACGTCCGGTACATACTGGTCCCCGCGGCGGTTCTAGCTGCTACTATCGCTGCCCGAATCTTCATGCTTAATCTCACTCCCCAGGCGGTTCCGGTTCTCTATTACCACAGCATCAACGATGAATGCCTGAATCCTGCCTGGGCGCACCTTTCATGCCCCGTCAGGACCTTTGAGACACAGATGGCATACCTCAAGCGTCGCGGATTCAGAGCAATTACCCTTGATCAGCTGCATGATCACATACTCGGAAGGAAGATCCTTGAAGAGAAGTCGGTGGTAATCACCTTTGACGACGGCTTTCTTGACAACTGGGTCTATGCCTTCCCTATCCTCAAGCGGCTTGGCCTTAAAGGAACTGTCTTTCTCTCCACGGACTTCATTGATCCAAAGGCTGGAGTAAGGCCGACAGCACGGCACGGCGAAGGTCGTGGGAGCACGCGGATTGAGTCGAAGGGTTACCTCTCCTGGCAAGAAATCGAAACCATGGCCAAGAGCGGAGTGTTCGATTTCCAATCGCACGCATCGAGCCATACCTGGCTTTTTTCGAGCGACAGGATCGTTGATTTCCATCATCCGAACGATTGCTACTTTTGGCTTGATTGGAACTACTTCCCGGAGCACAAACCTTATTGGCTGACTTCTTATCCCGTGACGCCCGCTCCATTCGGAACCCCTGTTTTCTCTCACGGCAAAGCCCTCGAAGTGACTCGTTTCATCGAAAATCCCTCCTTCTCCGCGGAGATTGTCTCATTTGTGGAGCGCAACGGAGGAACGGCGTTTTTCTCAAAGCCGGGGTGGAAGGAGGACCTGACCAAGCATTCGCAGGAGATCGCGGTGTCTGTCCCGCCGGGAAGGCTCGAAACAGAGAGTGAGAGAAACGAAAGGCTAAGGGGAGAACTTGCCGGAAGCAGGCAGATCATATCATCGAAACTCAATGCGAGCGTCAATTTTCTGGCCTGGCCCGGCGGCGGGAAAAATGAGAACTCGATAAGGATTGCCTTGAACGATGCAGGATATCTCGCAACTGCCGGAAAAGGCGAAAGGAATATTCCTTTCGGCAAAGCTTCAACCTTCACGAGAATTTCGGGGGGCCCAATGTACACCGGAAAAAAATCACTCATTTGGGACTTCCTGGGATTCGTCGCTGTTGTTGAAGTATTCAGAGGCAACTGTTTTTTTTATCCCCTCCTGTTTCTCGTCAACAGGGTCGGTTTTCTCAGGCGGCTCGCGGTGAAGCTGCAGAAGAAGGCGGCATCTCGAACAGGGAGTTATGAGTAGTGAAAGGGAACAAAGAAAAGATTTCTGTTCTTCACATTATCGGGGCGCTTGACGTTGGGGGTGCAGAAAAAAATCTCGTCGGACTCGCCACGTCTCTTTCTTCGCTCGGTTTTGACGTAACTATCGCAACAGTCTCCAGAAGGGGAACGCTCGCCGATGAGCTCGAGTCCCATGGAATAGAGGTGAGGAATATCGGCTTCAGGATGAGGTACTTTGTCCCCGGCCTTCTTCGCCTCATCTCACTTCTCAGGGAGAAGAACATCGATGTAATTCACACTCATCTGTATCAGGCGGGCATCCTGGGCAGAATAGCAGGAACGATGGCGCAGGTGCCCGTCGTCGTGACGACAGAGCATACGCTGACCCCGTGGAAGAAGAGAAGGCACATCCTTCTTGAGAAAATGCTAATCCCGTTCACCGACCGCTATCATGCCACCTGTACCGCCGTTGTCGAAAACAGAATCAGAGTGGAAGGTCTGCCGGAGAAGAAACTTCTCGTGATTCCCAACGGGGTGGACACGACCATATTTCAACCCAAGCCTATGCCCACAGCTCTGAAAGAATCCCTCGGGGTTGACACGACAAAGGCGTTTGGCACGGTCGCGAGACTTGTCCCGGCAAAGGGAATGGAGTTCTTTCTCAGAGCATCTCAGAAGGTCATGAAGGAGTATCCGGGTTCAAGAGCCTTGATTGTTGGAGACGGACCATTAATGGAGAAGCTCACGAATTATGCCGCAGAGCTGGGAATCTCGGACAAGGTTCGTTTCTTTGGTGAAAGAAACGAAGTTCCGGAACTGGTTCGAATGATGGATATTTTCGTTCTTTCCTCTTTGAGGGAGGGGCTTCCGCTGTCTTTGCTCGAAGCGTCGGCCTGCGGGAAACCGATTGTTGCAACAAGGGTGGGAGGAAATGAGGATATTGTAATAGATGGCGTTACCGGATTCCTGGTTCAAAAAGAAGACTCAGACAGCCTTGCCGAAAAAATTCTCGTCCTTCTCAGGGATGATTCCCTTGCACGGGAGATGGGCCGGCAGGCAAGAAAAAGAATCGAACGGGGGTTCAGCTTCGAAGCCGTCGCCGGAAAGACTGCACAGTCATACAGAGAGCTTCTTGCTCAAAAGAAACAAGGATCTTGAGACCGCGGCGTATTTCCCTCTGCCCATCCCTATCTTCCTACTCGATAAGGATGACCCCCGTCTTTGCGCCCGAAAAATAATCCTCCTCCACAAACAAATCCTTGAGCGGCAGATTGGGGAGCACCGGCTCGGCACTCAGTTTTACTTTCATATCGTATAAGCCCGGAGCCAGCGTTTTCGGAACGTTCACTGAGAAATTGTCGACAACTATCTTCCCAAGAGGCCACCTCTTTGGCGGGAACATTCCGCTGACCGGAATGTGGTCTTCCCTGAATCTGAACAGGCGTCCCAGTTTCCTCTCAAGCAGTTTCCTGTAGAGTTTCCCGTAGGACTGCCTGTACAGGGCACCCTTCCTGAACTCCGTGTCGAATCTTACAAAGACGTAGAGAGGGAGATCGGTTTGAACATTGGAAACTCTTTCCCAGTAGCAGTTCATCTCAAATGCAGCCCCTCTTCCGGCCTTATCCGGAAAGCTCGCGCCCAAGTATGATATGCCATAGTTGAGAACGGGCTCTTCGGGCCTGCTTACGTTGCCGGGGAGTACTTCCAGGACCAGAGGAACCGCCTCTGGTTCCCCCGGAACTGCCTGCCTGGTGTCCGTTCCTTTGACCTCATAGATCACGACGCCTTTTTCCGAAATCAACTTCCTGAAGAACTGAGGGAAACGGTCGAACTTCCCGCCCTGTCTTTCATAGAATCTTGGGTCAATGATTCCGCGATAGACGAAAACCGGCTTATCAAAGGTTTGGTTGAGGAGCACAAACTTTACTCCATACTTTTCGAGCAAGCCGAGAGTCTCCCCCATTGGAACGAAGGGACTGAGCACATCATTCACGTCATCAAGCCTCTCAACCGCGAGAGCATCTCCCGGTGACGAGTGCTGGTGCAATACCGCGACGGTCCTGTGCTTCGTGAGCCCCGTGATTGAATAACTTGTCACCGGATCAGAGAGAACCACTGACGGTTCGGGAATCGATGTATCCAGAAACCGGAGCGCACCAACCCACGGCACAGGTGTTTCCTTTTCCTCTGAAGCCAGGATGCTGCCGGAATATGAAGAGATGGTTGATGAGACACTTCCATTCAGAAAGAAGAGCAGAACAAGGAATACGAATACCGAATAGGCCTTGAAGAGTATCCTTCCGGGAAGTCTGATCAACGGCAGCGCCTCCCAAACAAAAAGAGACATAATCTGCAGGTATGGGATGACATAGATGAACCTCTGGACAAGATAGCCAATCCTGGGCGCGAGAACCGGAACGACAAGAGGATTAAGAGCGAATAGAACCGGAACGACTGTGGAGCTCAGGATGAATACCCGCGAAGATGTCCTCATGGCCATTCTGAAAACGATCGGGACGAGCAGAATCGAGACCAGCGTTGTCCACACACTCCCCTCGGGGGCGGCGAACGGGTTTATTATGTAGAAATTCCTGGTGAAATAAAGAAGTCCCTGCTCATGAGTGTGAATGGGATTGAGCGCCGGTCCGAATCCTGCGACTCTAAAAATGGCAAGAGGGAGAATTGTGAGAACGAAAAGGCCGACGCAGTGCAGGATTCGCCTGACGGCTTCTTGTCTGTCGCTGCCCCGGTAGAACAAGAGGAAAATAAGGTAGCCGCCGCCTGCAATTCCAAGATATAGCACCGAAAATATGTGAACCGATACGGCTGCAAGGGAACTGAGAACTGAAAATGCAAGCGTTCTTGCATTCCCTTCGCGTACGTATCTGATGAGATAGGCCAGGGCAATCCACACCGCCCCCTCTGCAACCCTGTTTCCGTAAGCCGACATCCTCAGCCACTTCACTCCTGAGCCGGCGAAGCAGAAGAAGAACAAGACGAGACACAGCGCGGAGATCAACTTCCCCCCGAGCATTTCCTTTGAAAACGAGTAGAAGGAAAGAACGAGGAGCGGAGCCAGGAGAATCGGCAGGAATATCCACATCCTGACGGGGTTGACGCCCGACACTACTGAGACCAGGGCAAGAGCAGGCTGGAAGATTCCCTTCCTTGGATCAAGCCCCTCCCCATCTCCCTGGGCGTAGAACGTGGTTCTTGGGAAAACTGCGCCGGTTTCAACAATCTCCCTGACCGCACTCACGTGATCCAGTGAGTCATGGGTAACTCCGAACGTCCCCTTCTCGCGGAGCATCGAAAAGATAATTATCAGAAGGAAAACGGCCAGGAAGATGCTCTCCGCATTGAAGAAGTTGGCGCTGGAAGGGAACGAGGTTTCTGAACCGGCTCGCCGGGGCCGGGAAAAGATGTTGAGAAAAAGAAGCACAAGGCTGACGGCAGCGAGAAAAATCCCGGAAAGAAGAAGCCCGCTTCCACCGCTCTTTCCCAACAGAATCGTCGGGAGATATAGGAAAAGACTCCCTGCAAACGCTGCCGGCAAGACTTCGTGCCAGGCAGAGACTTTTCTCAGCAGGAGCCTGAGGAGAAGCCAGCCCGGAAAAAGAAATAAGAGAACAAATGCGCCGAGACCTCTCGCGAACTCTGCTGCAGAGATATCAAACAACCCGATTTACCTCACTTTGAGAACCGGTACAGGTCGAGCCATCTGTCCTGAGAATCCTTCCACGATTTCAAGAAAACGATATTCTCGGGAAGCGGCTTGGCTTTCGAGAGCGACAGGATGCCGGTTCTTGCTCCCGGCGGAAGGTACATCTCGTCAATCTCGTCTGACGACGATATTGCAATCAAATCCACGTTCCTTCTCTCTGCATACTCGAGGGAAGTCCGACTGTCTGCGATGGGCAGCGATACGGGCTTCCCGTCGGCATAGAATGCAAGCCCAGGTTTTCTTGACATGATATTCAGACCCTGTCCAAGATTGTTTCGTATCCAGAGGCCTGCTTCTTTCTGAAGAGGCGGTGCGGCGTAAGGAGAACGATGCAGTTTGAATGATGTTTCTTGCACGGCTGCCTGCCCCAGGGAGAGTACGCAGAGGATGAATATCAGTCCACTCATCGCATGCTTCCGGCCCGACTTCTCTCCGACAAAGCGAACTGCTTCCTCGTAGCCGCTTGCTGCAAAGAGCAGGAGGAACGGGAGAAGCGGCGAGAGGTACCTGGCAAAGTACACATATACGGCGGCATAGCTCAGCACGTGTGCCCCCCCGACAAAGAAGGCAAGACACACCGCCAGTCTCTTTTCTTTACCCCCGTAAAGAGCGCCGACGATTCCGAGGCAGAATAGGAGAAAGACGACGGGCGGCAGTAAATGCGGAAGGAAGCCATGAGCCTTCGCCCCTTCGTGAACGAGCCGCTTAAGTGCTCTCCCGGGATTCCTTGCGAAGAAGGCCGCTAAACCATAATCGGCGATCTTCTCTCCTTTTCCGAAGTAGTACGCATCGACAAACGTTGCATCCTGACCCGGCGTGAGACCAAGCTGTGCCACTGACTCCAGGCCGTTCTCACGCGCCTCGGCAAGGAAGGCGTTTGCAGACAGCGTAGTGCTGAATGTGAACCGCCCAGTGGCGTTCTTGAGGTAGAAAATGTAAGGAGATGCTAGAAGCAGAAATCCAACGGCAAATCCAAGAATGCTTTTCAGCCTTCTTGAGAAGGGCTTCTCTCTCCAGGCAAGAAGCAGGAAAGCAAGAACAGCCACGCCAACAATGCCCTGGGCCCGGGCCAGATAACTGAGACCGCCGAAGAGTCCGGCAATGAACTGGTAGAACCCTCCATTTTTTCTCACGGCTCCCTTCCAGAAAAACCAGATAGTCAAGGTCAGGAAGAAGGAGAAGACCGGCTCGGTAAGAACCTCACGTGACTCCATAAGGAGTGATGAATGTATCATCACAAAAAAAGACGCGAGCCGTGCCTGGTTTCTGCCGAAGAGCTCGTTTCCGAAGAGGAAGCAAGGAAAGACGAGGGCACCGCCGAAGAATACCGAAGTCAGGTGCGCCGCAAGCTCCGTGTCCCGTGCAAAGAAAGAAGCAAAAGCGACCAGGGATGGGTACAGGGGCTGCCAGTAGGCGCTCAACGCATCGAGGAAGTGCCCGCGGGCCATATCCCTTGCCATCGACGCAAAGTGTGCCCCGTCATACCCAACATATAGATACTTCATTGGAGGAAGAAGGAGGAGCCTGAGACCTATCGAGAGGGCTGTCCAGAGGAAAGCCTCGGTCAGAGCGTTGGGAGCTCTTTTGGGCTGGACGGCTTCGGTTTCATCCTGCATGTCGTTTTTCCGAGAAATACTCCAGGACGCGGGAGCAAAGGAGAGGAACGAGGACTTCGTGTTCACCCTGAATGAAGAGCCCCTTCCCGGATTTCGATACAGGCCTCTCCACAACATTCTTAGTCGGCCTGTAATGGGCAATCCTGTCGAGATTGGCAGTGACCATCTCTGTCAGATCAATTCCCTGGTTGCGAAGAATGGAAACCGCTTTCAGAAAGACTTCGGGCATGACGACTGCAGAGCCGATATTCACAAGCACGCCGCCGCCAAGCTTCTTAAGAGCAGCAACGAAGATTTTGAAATCCCTGTGCGAGAGCTCTCCCAGAGATGCGCCGTCGCATTCCGGGTGCATGTGGATCACATCGGCGCCGATCGTCACGTGGACTGTGGCGGGGATCCCCAGCGAGTAGGCACTGGCAAGGATGCTTCTTTCCGAATATCTGGCGTGGTTCTCGGTCAGAAAGCGCCCGAGAGCTTCTCCCAGGCCTTCCGCGTTCTCCCTCCCCTTCCTTATTGCATGGTTCATGAGCCGCGCGGGCTCGCAAGCCATTCCAAACTCTCCCGAATCCAGAACATCTTCGACCGGCTCCGAGGTCCGGCCCCACATCGCGATTTCGAAATCATGGATGGCAGTTGAGCCTGGCATGCCCGCAACTGTGACAAAGCCGGCTTTCATGAGCTCAATGACTGCCGGGGAAACCCCGGTCTTCACGACGTGGCCACCCATCATGAATCCGATTGTCCTCCCGGCGGCTTTTGCGGTGCAAATGGCTTTGACAAGTTGGCGAAGAGAGTCTTCCGCTTCCGGGCTGAGCTGTGTCCCCGCGGGCGCCGGTGCGGCTCCCCGGGATCCGGGAATCTTCAGGAAATCTTCAACCCTGACCTTGCTCTTCCTCTTTTCAATGGGAATCGTTTTGAGAAGGGATAAATCAGCTTCTTCGTACCTGGACATTTTCAGTCCCCGCGATATCCGGGCTCCGACTCAGACTAAGATCATAGCGTTTGGCAATTTCGTTCTTCGGCCCTCGTCAAGGCACCCGATTCTTACCCTTTGCTTCCCAGATTCATCTTCCTGAGCACGGCCGAGATTGAGCCCACGACGACCTTGCTCTTCATCAGGACCGGGACCTTTCTCGCATCATCCGTCACCCAGACGAGCAGCCTTCCCTTCTGCTGGAAAACGCCGCCGCCCTGCAACAGAGGCTCCAGCAAGAGGCATCTGAATTTACCGACCGGCGTATCGACTTCTTCTTCCCTGTAAACCTTGACTTGAAGCGGATAGTTCTTCTTGTCGGTGTGGTTTTCGATGACGACAGTATCTCCAACCTTCAGATCCAGTGTCCTCACATAGTACAGGGCTGAAAGGACATCTTGAATTCTCGGAGCTATCTCAAAAGTCGTGCCGTCCGAGTACACTGCCTTTAGGTTGTCGTGGTCGAAATCCACCCGGTACTGGAGACGGTACGCACCCTCGCTGACATTTTTCGTGAAGCGCCTAGAGAAGAGACCATTCACATCCATGAAGCTTTCGACCTTGTCGCGCACCTTGAAGAACGTGGAGAAGAACTTGTTCGATTCTGCGGTCGAGGAAATGTGATAACACTGATATCCGTTGACATCAGTTATGTCGCTAATCTGGAGGGATGCCGTACCTGCCTGTACCGGTCCGTATTGTATTGAGAACTCAAGCCGCTCTCCGACTTTGAAAGGCCTCTCAGAGAGACGAGTCTCAGGGGGTTTCTGATTGTCCGTGCTTGGAGCGGAAGATTGGCCTTGCGCCTCCAGCAGCATCCCGCCCGAGCAAAGCGGCGAAAGACTCAAAGGAAGAATAGCAACAAGCGTGAGAGCTGCCTGGAGGACGGACCCCGCAGTGACGCGAATCATGGCGGTAGTATTGCACACAGTCCCTGAGATGGTCAACGACAAGGGGACACTTGCCCAGACTACTATTGACAAAATTATGGCCTCATGCTAGTTTGGCTCTGCTGGTGAAAATTGACGGTGCTCCCCATCTTGCTTTTCTTCTCTGTGACTTGCCTCTTTGCGTGTAACTAAAATCTCTGTGGGAAGGAGGTGACTGCCGGGGACTGTTCCGTGTGGTAGGGGTGGAATCCGCAAGGAAGAAGGAGGGATAAAGAGATGAAGATAATAGTTCTTCTGATCATAGGTATAGTTGTTGGCTGGATCATAAAAACAATCGCGAAGAAGATGCCGGGTGGTATCTGGGGTAGTTTCATTGCCGGCTTCATTGGAGCTATCATTGGATATATGATCGGAGGCGGCTGGGCAAAGGAGATGGGGGCCATGAACATCATCTTGGCGATAATAGTGGCAGCCGTTTTGACTTACATAGTCTCCTTCTTCAAGAAGAAAGAAACACCTACTGAAACCAAGACGACCTGAGGTGCTTTCCGCTTCGGGTTCCACGCGTGGTATGCAGCTGGAACAAGGGGGGCCTTAAAGAGGCTCCCCTGTATTTTTCTCAAGAAATATGGATAGGGAATCGAAGAAATCGAGCCGCCTGCCAAAGGTCGTTGTTTCCCTCGGTATAACGAGTTTTCTCACCGACGTTTCCTCCGAGATGATTCTGCCCGTCCTTCCTATTTTCATAACAACGGTCCTGGGCGGGTCAAAGGTATCGCTGGGTCTCATCGAGGGTGTTGCTGAATCTACATCGAGCCTTCTCAAGATTGCATCCGGGTGGGTCTCTGATGTCGCAGGAAAGAGGAAGCCTTTTCTTGTATTTGGATACGCGTTCTCAAATCTGATGAAGCCCCTTCTGGCCGTGGCACAAACCTGGCCCCAGGTGCTCGGAATCAGATTTGCGGACAGAATTGGAAAAGGTATCCGCACGTCGCCAAGGGACGCCATGATTGCCGACGCGACCCGTGGAGAATTCCAGGGAAAGTCTTTCGGATTTCACAGGGCCATGGACACTATGGGCGCAGTCGTTGGGACGCTCATTACTTTCCTCATACTGTCTGTGAAAAAAGATGCCATGAGGATGGTTTTTGCGCTCTCTCTGGTGCCCGGCCTTCTAGCATGTCTCAATCTCATTTTTACTGTCAGAGAAAAAAAAGCTGAGAGTTTGCCTCCGGCGGCCGCAGAGCGCAAGCCGAATTCACCTGCGCCGGCTGGGCTGATTGTCCTCACCTCAATCATGGTGGTCTTCACATTCGCGACCCCGAGCTATGCATTTCTCATGGTCAGGGCAAGTGATATCGGAATCAGCGCGCGATTTCTTCCGCTTGTCTACCTTCTCTACAACATCGTTTATGCCGCCCTGGCAATGCCGGTGGGCATAAGCTCCGACAAACTTGGACGGGAAAACGTTCTCATTGTGGGCCTGGTCCTGAATGCGTTACTTTGCCTCGGGTTCGTGCTTGCCTTCCATCCTGCGCACATTTGGCTTCTGTTCATCCTCTACGGCTTTGTAAGTGCGGTGACCGAGACGGTGCCGAGGGCTCTTGTTTCGGACAAGACAACAGGAGGGAAACGGGGCACAGGCTTTGGAATCTATCACACTGCGATTGGGCTCGCCGCTCTTCCCTCAGCCGTTCTCTTTGGCTTCCTGTGGGAGAGATTCGGGCCATCTGTACCTTTCGTTGCTGCTATGGTATTCTCTTCCGTGGCAACTTTTCTCCTAATAGTCACGCGTGGTGGTAGGACTGCTGCCGAAAAGGCATAGCATTCAGGATTACTCGTCAGGAGGCAATATGCTTGAACCTTCAACCCGTCTCAAGAATCTTGCGCCTTATGCTCTTGCAAAACTCGACCTTGCGACAATCAGGAAGAAGAAAGAGGGCGTGGATGTAATCGACCTTGGCGTGGGAAACCCTGACCAGAGGCCGGCAAAGCACATAGTTGATTCGCTACACAGGGCACTCGATGACCCGAAGATTCAGAACCACAGGTATCCCTCTTTCGCGGGCCTACCCGAGTTCAGAGAAGCAATAGCCGGCTGGTACAAGGAACGGTTCAATGTAAAACTCGACCCTGCCACCGAAGTTTTGCCGCTTGTCGGATCAAAGGAAGGCATTTCAAAGTTTTTCCTGGCGCACATAAGCAAGGGCGATGGACTTCTTCTTTCGACTCCATGCTATCCCGCATATCTCGGAGCAGCTCAGATTGCCGAGGCAGATACCTACGAAGTGCCAATCGTTGAGAAGAACTCATTCCTCATAGACTTGGAAGCGCTTCCCAAAGACGTCGTAAAGAAAGCGAAGCTATTGACAATCAATTATCCTCACAATCCGACAGGCGGAATTGAGACCGACGAATTCTACAAGGACCTTCTCGCCTGGACAGATAAGAACAATGTATTCATTCTTTCAGATATTGCGTACTGCGATTTGAGCCTGGATGACAGTTACCGGGCAAGGAGCTTTCTTGAGTTTGATACCGAGAAGAAGCACTCGGTCGAATTCCACTCGTTCTCCAAGTCATTCAACATGCCCGGCTGGAGACTTGGATTCGTCGTTGGAAACGGAGAGGCAGTTCAGAATCTCCTCAAGATAAAGGCGAACATGGACTTTGGCGTGTTCATGGCAATTCAGCGCGTGGGCATCGAAACGCTGAAGGCGCCGAAAGATTGCATCAAAGAGACCGCTCTCATGTACAGAAGAAGACGGGATGTCTTTGTCTCCGAAGCATCAAGACTCGGCTGGGACATAAGAAGACCCAAAGCCACGATGTACCTGTGGATGAAAATACCGAGGAAGTACGAAACGTCCGAGGCTTTCGCCAACGACCTTATCGAGAAAACAGGGGTCGTCGTCGGACCCGGAAGCGGCTTCGGCATTCACGGCGAAGGCTACGTGCGAATCGCCCTGATCGAAACCGAAGAAAGACTCAAAGAAGTCATCAACAGAATGGAGAAAGCGGGGTTTAGGTACTAGGGCTCTACCCTGGGAGATTCCCGCGGCGGACGAGGGAAATGCAAGTGGAATTCTATTTCGACAAGTGAACTTGCCTCAAGGCATCTTTTCATATAGCGGTCCTTGAATTTTGCAGGACTTTCCCCGAAATTTGATCTGTAGTTTTTCCAATTGATGTATTACCAGCAGGTTAGCCTGATTACGAACTGGAATTGGTGAATTTT
>JASEGR010000055.1 GCA_030017955.1 Candidatus Eisenbacteria bacterium | reverse complement strand
CCCAAAAGTCCGGTTTTGAACCTTAAATAGTCCGGTTTTCAACTTTCCCTAACATAGAATTTGCGACACCCGGACAGGCCTGATTCCGGGTCCGCCTCATCCCGCAGTTTGGGCAATCACCAAAAGAAAAGGGCTGGAACCGCTGAGGGTTCCAGCCCTTTCGGGCAAAGCCGAAGCGTTACTTAAGGATCACGATCTTCTTCGCAGTCTTGAAACCACCAGCGGTCTCAATCTGATAGAAGAAGACTCCTGAGCCAACCTTCACGCCTCTGTCATTCGAACCATCCCAGGTAACCGTGTGATTACCGGCCCCGAGCTTGGTGTCAACCAACGTCTTGACAAGCCTTCCAGATGCATCAAACACCCGGAGAGAAACCTTGCCCTCAGACTTCACTGCGAAGCTGATGGTCGTAGAAGGATTCATCGGGTTAGGATACGCACCCTTAAGCTCATCAACCGTACCGACGTTCACAGCGCCAGGAATCGGGGTGCCGGTATTGTACGCCAAGCAGTAGCCGTACAAGCCGCCCCATCTGACGTTGTCGCGTTCCTTGCGCTGCCAACCCTTAAGCGGGGTCGTGCAGATTCCGGTGGAATCACCGGCAGCCCAGCGATACGCACCGCCGGGGCAGTTCTTCGAAGCAACGCGCGCGACACCATGGCTGCTGAGAACCGTGCGGTAGAGAAGGTTCAGACCAACATCCCTGACTTCATTGGAAACAGCGGCCAGATGCACGGTCGGGTTCGCATCATTGAACTCAAGCTCGCCCACGCCGGTCACACTGCCTCCCTGAACGCCAATGATGTTGAACGTATTCGGACACATATTGCCTCTGACCGCATAAATCGTGTCGCCAACAACTCCTGCATGAATCTTGTTATTAGCAACAGTCGTCAGGTTCACGCAGTAGGCCGTGTTGCCACCGGTTACATAGTAGTACCTGGCAACATATGTCGCCTGCATGTAGGTATTCATGAACGCCTTCCGGGTAGCCTCAGCATTCAGGTACCTTGCAACCTCGTTACCCTGAATTGACAGGAACCTCGGTGCATCTGCAGTTGCAGCAGCAAGGAAGTTCTGGAAAAGGGTCGCATCCGTGGTCGTCATACCGTCTGTATATATGTTGTCGCAATCCAGAAGGACTGACTTGTAACCCTGGAGCTGAACAAGGGTAGCACCCTTCTCCATATTGGTTATACGGCCAATACCATCCCTCATACCCGAGGTCGGCGCCCGCTTGTCATAGCGATCCCAGTTCGTCGGAACGCATCTCAAGGCGTCTTCCATCCACCTCTGAGCTCCACGCGAATCTGCATGGTCGCAGTACAACACGCAAGGAGCTGTAGGAGGCGTAGTCTTGAACATGTACGATGGCAGAACCTCGACATCGTCTGGAAGCCCAGCGAAACCAGGCTCCTCATTCCTGAGCTCGAACGAGACGCCACTCCCTACGTAGTTGGTAGACACGTAGTAGTCAACGTGCGTACCAGGCGTGAAGAGTCCGTCTGGGAGGATATCATTGGCCTCGCCTCCCCATCTGCCGCTGGCAAGACCGTAGTTCGGGTCTGCTTCGTGGAATGCACCCATCCAGGCAGTGGTAGAGAGCGCAGCACCTCTCTGCGCAGTATCCATCCTGGCTGTATGCCAGACGTATGGAGGATAAACTCCGAACCAGGTAGCCGCAGTGTTCGTGCACGAACCCGGTATCACTCTGAAGTGCAGCCAAACCTCCATCCCTGTGAAGCCAGGGCAGGTCGTGCCGTCAACCACGAGTGTGTCGCCAAGATACATGTAAGCGGGCTGGCCACCGCCGTTAGCTATCCCTATATTGGCAGTAGATGCGCAACTAAGGGTACCATCGGTCGGGAACATATCCAGATACTTATCCCACTCCATATCCGAGACCATAGGAGCAGTCGCAAGTCCTGTGCAGCCGAACCTGGCATTGTCAAAGTATGGCGTGGTGTTGTTCACAAAGGTACAGCCAAACTTCCACGGGTCCTGACTGCAGAGGTTTATGGTCGTCATGGCTATCTGCGCACTCTCAATGCAGACCGGCATGAACGCGGAAACATCAAAGGCTCCGAGGATGCATGCCTTCGTGGCTGAGTAGTACACAGTGTTGTTGTTCCGCCATGGACTCCACCGCGGACCGAACCCGCAATCATACGGGAAATACCTCACGAACCACTGCAGGAACACATGGTCGTAGAGAGGCAGGTTCACAAATCTCTCAAACTGGAACATGTGACCTGGCAGTCCATCGCCAGCTGTTCCCTTAATGGGTATCTTAGGAGAAATAATCCAGTTCTCCTGGTTGGTCCAGTGAGGTGCAGTCGGCGGGCCGTTCGGGTCGTACATCACGACAACGCTGTCTCCCATCTGACACCATAGCGGGTCAGTCGGGATGCACGGGTCGTCAATGACAGGGTTGTAATCAAGACGGACCCAGTTGCCTGGTCCAACTGCTCCAACCCACTGCCAGCCACAAGCGCCAGCCTCAAAGTTGCAGCTGTGGATGACGCCAGCCACGGCTTCCGTGATCACGATGTTGTCAACGATGAACTCGCCGCAGGCCGTCGCATTCAGACCGTCTTCGTCTGACCAACCGCCATCAGACTCAGCACGGAACCTGAGTTCAATATTCCCCGCACCAGCAAGATACGGTCCGATATTGACAGACTCAGTACCACTGCCGGTGCCTGAATAACCACCGAGGCCGCCATTTACGGGCAGCGGTATCCAGGTCGCTCCAGCATCAACGCTGATATCGACATGGCAGGAATCGTAACCGACTTCGCTGTCGTACGCATAGTCGAACTGAAGCGTCGTGGTCGCGTCGCCACTCACGGCAATCGTGTTCTGAAAGAGCTGGTTAAAGCTATTCCCATAGCCGGCTCCAGCTGCATAGCAGAGATTGCCTCCCTCAGTAGTGGTCACGCCAGCCCAGGCTACATATGTGCCCCAAGCAGGTGGCTTCGTGCCAAAGCACGGAGTGTCGTTCAGATCATGTACTCTGAAATACACATCAGAGCTTGACAAGAAGTCCAGGCTTGTCCAACCATCGAGGTAAAGACCGCTGTGCGGTATTCCGCCCCAGCCAGCCGGGCTCCATGTCCACTTACCACCAACCGCGCCCAGTGGTCCTCCGGTACCCCCCGCTAGTACAGTCCCTCCGTACCAAACAGTCTCAGCGGCCTGCGAAGTGAAGAAATCGGGGCCGCTGAAAGCTGTTGAGGGCTCGCGCGTGAATGGATTGTCTTCCATCGCGATCTTCGCCTGGTTGACTACGTCAACAGGACGAGCAAGAGTCAGACCATTGAGTCCGACTAGCAAGCCCAAAGCAACAGTGATGAACAAAATTTTTCTCATTGTGCTACCTCCGCCGTCGCAAAGTCATGTCTAAAAGAACTCCAGTGTTGCGAACGAGGCAATTGAATCTGCTGGAAACTTACACGCCTCTGCCGAGGCCAGCCCCTCTGCAAGACGCTGCACTTCTCTGTGAGCATCCCTCCTTTCCGTTGTGTCATTAAGGAATAACTCTGGGCAGTTGTTCGTTGAACCACCTCCTTTGCTGAAGAGAAACGCATAGCAGGACAATTCGGAAAAAGCCAATAAAGAGCTCTAACTGTCCTCCGCCGGGGGGACAATGCCCTTCCTTTTCAAGCTAAAAAGATTATACCATCAGAAGTTGCCGATGTCAACATTTTTTTTCCCGGAGCAGCCTTCTGAGGCCAAAAAAGAGAATATCGTCGCGTCGATGCCCCGGCCCTCAGGGTTTACGGTGGAAATGGGCATCTCGGGACCAAGGCCATATTCTCCCTCCCTCCAAGATCACGGCCGTCCGGGTCACAGACGAAAGTCCCGGATCATGTGTCGCAAGGATGACCGCCATTCCCCTATCTCCTAGTCTTGCAATCAGATGCGCCAGATTCTTTCTCCCCTCCCAGTCCAGACCTGCGGCTGGTTCATCCAGAAGGAGAACATCGGGATGGACGGACAGACAGCTTGCAAGGGCAACTTTTCTCCTTTCTCCTCCGCTCAGGGAGAAGGGAGACAACTCAACTCTGTCCAGAGGAAAGCGGACGGACTCTGCTGCGAGTCCTACGGCCTCTTCCACCTCTTTCTTACTCTTACCGCATCTTCTGGGCCCAAATCCGATTTCTTCAAAAGCCGTCTCGGCAAAAAAAGACTGCTCTGGAAGCTGAAGCGCGAGCGAAACCACAGCGCCCGGCGAGATTTCAATTTTGCCTCTGTCTGGTTTCAGGACTCCGGCACAGAGAAGGAGAAGAGTGGTCTTGCCTGAACCGTTTCGGCCAAAGAATGACACAACCTCACCGGCGGAGACCTGAAAACTGACATTATCAAGAACCTTTCTCTCGCGCGGCGTCCCTTTTCTGTACGAAAAATTCACGTTCTCAAAGGCGACGATTTTCATATCGGGGCTCCCTCAAGGTCCGCGAGAAAAGGAAAAAGCTCCTCTCTGGTGATCCCAAGGGAAGAATGGTCCCCGAGCTTCTCAAGAAAAGCATGCGCGTTCGCATCTAGGACTATGGAGCCCTGGTCGAGCAGGAGCACTCTTTCACCGAGGAAAATGTCCGATGGGTACTGGGTTGAGAGAAGAACGCCAATCTCTCCTGCCTTCGTAAGCGAGGCAAGAATCTTCCCAAGCCGGATCCGTTCGTCCGGGTCAAGGAAGGAAGTCGGCTCGTCAAGAATGAGAAAACAGGGTCTCATGGCAAGAAGAGAAGCTATGATAACCCTCACTTTTTCTCCTGCCGAAAGCTCTGAGGGATTCGAATCGCGGAGCTCCGCCAAATTGAGAAGGGCGAGCAGTTCCTCAACGGTTTCCTTTCTGTAACTGCCAAGATTCTTTGGGCCAAAAGACACATCCTCTTCAACGGTTCTGCCTATGAGCTGGGCGTCCGGGTCATCCAAATACGCCGCCACCTTGCCTGCCACTCCATTTGTCCGGGGAAGACAGGGTTCGTGAAAACCCTCGCGATTATGCGGCTCACGAGCGGCGTCGGTTGGCAAAGTTCCTTGCCGGAGCGAGACTTCCCCCGAAGCGGGCTTTAGCAGCCCGGCAAGGATTTGGCAGAGGCTCGTCTTTCCCGAGCCATTCTTCCCAATCAAGACGCAGAACTCCCCTTTCTTGATGCTGAAGGTCAGGTTTTTCAGGATTGGAGTCTTGTGCGAACTTCCGGGAACGAGGTAGGTTATGTTCTCTGCCGTGAGGATCGCTTCGCTTGAGGTCATTCTCTTAATGGTACCCATGAGACTTGTGCCGCAAATGGAGAATGAGCGTCTCAGCGCCTGACGTAGATTTCTGAGCCGTCTCCGACCGACTTACTCCTGCCATAAGTGCGCATCTTGCTCTTCAACCCCCTCACCAACCTCTCCCCATTGGGGAGAGGATCAAGGTGAGGGGTCAGAGATTTTCGGAAAGTCGGTTCAAGGTCATCTCCGGACCTACCTGCCAGACAGCCTCATCGCCCTCGCCCTCACGGTCTCGTGAATTGCAAGGAAGCTCAATCCGTGTTCTTGGGCAGCTTTCAGGCAGTCTTCGAACTCGGGGTGAGCAGTCACTTCTCCGCCCGGTCTTCTTGCTATCTTTACTCTGATCTTTCCGAATTCCGTGTCAACAAAGATAATCTGTCTTTCAAGCTCCGCTCTTTCCTCTCTCCTCATCCGTATGCCCAGGGTTGTTGTTTCCCTAAACATGAAATCGACAAGTGACTTCTCTTTTCCCTCGTCGCAGAGAACCGTGAGGAGAATTCCCGGCCTTCCCTTTTTCATCAAGACCTGTGTGAGAAACACATCTCTCGCGCCTTTTTCAATCAGGACCTCTACCAGATGCCCGTATAGCTGAGGATTCATATCATCGATGTTCGTCTCGAGAACCGAGATTGTCTTTCTTTCCTGCACATCCTCCAACTCTCCGAGAAAAACTCTCAGCAGATTCGGGGCGGTTTTTCTCTCGGATTCACCTGCTCCGTAGCCGACCTTCTCTATCCTGATGGTCGGGGAATCGCCCCACCTCTTCACTAACTTCCTGAGTATCGAGATTCCTGTCGGCGTAACGAGCTCGCACTCACTTTCACAGAAGGCAACAGGGATTCCTTCCAGAAGCGCTGCCGTGGCCGGAGCGGGGACCGGGAGTCTTCCGTGGGCCGTGCTTACAAAACCGCTTCCCAGCGGGAGCGCCGATGAGAAAACAGTCTCGACTGCCAGACTACGAACGAAAAGCATCGCTCCTACGACATCTATAATCGAATCCAGGCCTCCGAGTTCGTGGAAATGAACCCGGGAGGGCTCGATGCCGTGGATGCGGCCCTCTACTTCGCCGAGAAGATTGAACACCTCTCTCGAATCCTGCTTCACTCCTGAGGGCAGGCCGCTTCGTTCAATGATTGAGAGAATCTCCTTGAGGTCTCTTCCCTCTCCCGTTTCAGGCGCGTCTATTCGTATCTTTGTGCCGGGAAGCCCTCCCCTTACGATTTTTTCCTTTTCGATGCCCACTCCCTCTACTCCCATCATTTTCAATCCATCGATGAGAATCTCAACCGGCGCTCCGAGCTCGACAAGAGCACCCAGAATCATGTCACCGCTTACTCCTGAGAAACAGTCAAAATACAGCGCTCTCAACTTTTGCCTCTATTTATCATGCCCGCCACGTAGCCTGCGCCAAAGCCATTGTCTATGTTCACGACAACCACATTGGAAGCGCAGCTATTGAGCATCCCGAGAAGGGCGGCCAGTCCGTTGAAGCTTGCCCCGTAACCGATGCTCGTCGGCACTGCTATGACCGGCTTCGCCACCATTCCTCCCACAACACTGGCAAGCGCGCCCTCCATGCCTGCCACCACTATTATGCAAGATGCGTCCGCGAGGACTTTGCTGTGTGAGAGGATTCTGTGCACGCCCGCAACGCCGACGTCGAAAATCGTAGTGACCTTCGCCTTCATCATGTCTGCGGCAACCTTTGCCTCTTCAGCAACGGGGATGTCCGAAGTACCCGCAGTCACGACCGCAACAAGGCCGGTCCTCCCGGCTTTTGTTCCTCTTTCTACCGTCACCGTTCTTGCGACTTCATTATGGACTGCGTCAGGGAAAACTGAAATCACACTCCGGGCGACATCGTCGTCAACTCTTGTCAGGAGAAGCTCATTACTTTCATCAAGAATTCGTTTTGCTATCTCGATGATCTGGCCTTTGCTCTTGCCCTGGCAGAATATCACTTCGGGAAAACCGCATCTGAGCGCCCTGTGGTGATCGACCGACGCAAATCCGATGTCCTCATAGGGGAACTTGCGCAGCCTTTCAACCGCTTCTTCCATCCCCAGTTCTCCGGACTTGAACCGGGAAAGAAATTCTCTTAGTTTCTGTTCGTCCAAGAATGTTCTCCGGCTGAAAACCTGCTCTCCATTTCTTCCAGGAAGCGTCCCATATGCGCAAAGCCGTCAATGCGCGATGCAGTTTCTCGAAGTGCCCTGGCAGCGGGCAGCGACTTGAGATATGAAAGAAGATGTCCCTTGAAGCAGACAAACCCCTTTCTGTCTGCGCAAAGTTCTTCGACCAGGGCGAAATGCCTGGAGAATATCGCTATTCTCTCGCATGGTTCCGGTTCAGCCGACAAGCTGCCATCGGCGAGAAAGTTCCTGATGTGCTCGAATATCCAGGGCCTTCCTACAGCTCCCTGTCCAATCATAATTCCGTCACACCCCGTTGAATCAAGAACTCTCTTTGCATCCTGCGGAGTTGATATTCCGCCGTTTGCAACTATTGGAATTCGGGCCGCAGCTTTTATGTCTCCCACGACATCCCACGTCGGCAAGGAAGTCATTCCTTCAGTGGCAAGCCTTGCGTGAACTGAGATAAGCGCGACTCCGCTTTCCTCCAGAATCTTCGCGGCCTGAAGGCCCTCCTTTCCGTCACGGCTTAATCCAATCCTGATCTTGGCCGTAACCGGAATTGACGTGGCCTGGGTCACCGCCCGCACTATCTTCGCCATTGCGTCGGGAAATCTGAGCAGGGCCGCTCCTGCCCGCTGTGAAAGAATCTTCTTCGCCGGGCATCCGAAGTTTAGATCAATGAATTCAGGGGCCTTCTCGCTCACAATCCTGGCGGCTTCGCCAAAGCTGGCTGGATTCGAGCCAAAGAGCTGGACCGCAACCGGCCGCTCCCTTTGCGTGAATTTGAGAAGACCGAGAGAGCCAGGGTTCTTGCGCGCAATGCCTTCCGCGCTGACCATTCCGGTGAAAACCCGCGAGGCGCCAGAACTGCGGCATACCGTCCTGAAAGCCGAATCAGTGTAACCGGCAAGCGGGGCAAGAAAGAGATGTCTTTCGAAACTCAGTGTCCTTTTCTTTCTTCCGCCAGCTTAAGGAGCTGGGCAAGGTTCGAGGCCCGTGAAAATAGACCCACTGCTGTCTGAAGCTGATTGTCCGCCTTCATCATTTCTCTGAATGCTGCTTCGTCACCAAAGAACCGCCTCATAATCTCGGCCCTTATCTCGAGCGCGATCCGCGCCTTCTCTCCTTCAAACTCTTTTTCATCCACCGTGAACTCTTTCTCTTTCAGGAACTGCCTGAATTCCTGGAGCACGGCATCGCCTGCCTCAAAGTCTTTTCCGATATCCTTGTGTTTTCCTCCATACCTCACTGCGAAGTCGAAGAAGTAGCCCCTTCTCCTTATCGAGTCCGAAACTTTCGGCGCTTCGCGCTCTATGACTATGTCTGGCGTAATGCCGCCGCCGCCATAGACGACTCTTCCGGCCGAGGTATGGAACATGGGCTTCTCTTTCTCGGTCTCGCTCTTTGCTTCTTCCTGGCCCTGATCGCCACCCAGGAGAGCAGTATTGTGCTCACGGTTGTTGATGAGCCGGCCGCTCGGCGTGTAGTAGTAGGCAGTGGTCAGCTTGAGGGCCTTTCCGTCCTTCAACGATTCAACCGTCTGTACAGATCCCTTGCCGAAACTCGTCATGCCGACTACAAGACCGAGATCCAAATCCTGGACGCAACCGGCGACTATCTCAGACGCGCTTGCACTTGCCTCGTTTATCAGGATGATCAGGGGGGCAGTGTAAACTTCCGGGGATGAAGAATAGTAGGTTCTGGTCTGACCCGTCGCTCTCCCCTTTGTCTCCACAACCGGCTTGCCGGCTGGAACAAATTTCTCGCTCACTTCAACTGCTTGCGTGAGGAGTCCTCCGGGATTTCCTCTGAGGTCGAGAAGAAGTCCTTTCCCGGCGTCCTTTGCCAGTTTGTTAAGCGCCTCCGTAAGCTCTTCTCCCGTGTCCTCGGAGAAGCTCGAGAGCCGCACATATCCTATCCCGCTACCCATAGAGAATGAATAGGGCACGCTCTTTAGCTTGATGATATCCCTCGTGATGGTGTAGTCGATGAGCTCAGGATCTCCCTCTCTCCTCACGCTGAAGGTGACCCTTGTTCCTTTGGGTCCTCTTAGTTTGCTGAGGATGTCATCCATCGACATCTTGTAGGTGTTCTTTCCCTCGATCCTCTCTATCCTGTCGCCTGACTGTATTCCCATGCTGTAGGCAGGAGTCCCTTCCATCGGTGAGATAACCGTAGGGTAGCCGTCTCTTACCCATATCGAGATTCCGAGCCCGCCGTAGCTTCCCTGAGTCATGTCCCTGAGCTCGCCGTATTGCTTCACGTCAAGATACTGAGAATGCGGGTCGAGCTCCCTGAGCATGCCGTCAATCGCCCCGCGAATGAGTTTTGCTGTGTCAACCTCCTCAGCGTAGTGAGCCTTGACCTTGGAGAGCACTTCAACAAAGAGATTCAGCTCCTGATAGGTGTTCTCGCCGGAGACCTGGACCTTTCCGAAAGCCCACCCGCCGATGATGAGCCCAATGATCAATCCAATCACGGCGCCCCTGTTTCGCTTGAACAACATTACGCACCTCCGGTTCATATCGCTTATGGTCATGGCCTCATCCTCTCCCCTTGGGGAGAGGGTAGGGTGAGGGGGATGTTTCATCCTCTCCCCTTGGGGAGAGGGCAGGGTGAGGGGAACGCTTCTGGGAAAGCACCTCTTCTACTTCATCTATTATCATCTCGTGGATTTTCTCTCTTGGGAGAAGCCCGTTGATTACTGTTATCCTCTGCTTCTCCATTTTTGCCAGTCTCAAATAACCCTTTCTGACTCTATTGTAGAAGACAATCTTCTCGTTCTCCATCCGGTCGGGAATTCTTCTCCGCCCCAGCACCCTCTTCAACCCTATGTCCGGCGGCACATCAAGCAGGAAAGTCAGATTCGGTCTGACGCCGCCCGTGGCCAGTGAATTCAGCCTCCTCGTCTTATCAAACCCTATCCCCCTCCCGACGCCCTGGTATGCCACCGACGCATCCGCATGCCTGTCGCAAATAACGATCCCGCCGCCCGCAAGCGTCGGCTTGACTAATTCTCGCATATGTTGGGCCCGGTCGGCAAGATAGAGGAAGAGCTCAGCCAGCGGGGCCAGTTTCGAGTTCCGTGGGTCCAGGAGAATCCTCCTGATCTGCGCCGTGATTCCCGCCCCGCCCGGTTCCCTTGTGAGAACGACCGTCCTGAATCTTTTCTTGAGGTATTTATGGAGCAGTCGTGCCTGGGTCGTCTTGCCGCAGCCCTCAATGCCTTCGAAAGTGATGAAGATTCCCGGCACAAGTCCTACTTTCTCTGTGTTTTGCTATGTCTTGCTCCGTCGTGTTGGGTCTTGTTGCGTTTGCCTACCCCTTCCTGCGTTTGCGAGCTTTCTTCCTGTCTGCCTTGCCCATCCCCTTCCTTCCATGCTTCGTTATGAAGTCTTCGACCATCTGTCTTGCTTCCTCATCAGTATATTGAACAGGGGGCGACTTCATGAAATACGCGGACGGCCCCTTGAGAGTTCCCGAAAGCCCGGCATCTTTGGCAAGCTTGCAGCATCTGACCGCATCTATTATCACACCTGCGGAATTGGGCGAATCCCAGACCTCAAGCTTGAGCTCAACGTTGAGGGGCACATTCCCGAAAGTCGTTCCTTCCATTCTTATATACGCCCACTTCCTGTCACTCAGCCATTCCACGTAGTCGCTGGGACCTATGTGCACATTTGCGCGGCCGAGGTCGTAGTCAAGCTGAGAGGTGACGGCGTTTGTCTTCGAAATCTTCTTCGATTCGAGCCTCGAACGCTCCAGCATGTTCAGAAAGTCGGTATTGCCGCCGACGTTCAACTGGCTCGTGCGCTCCAGCTTGACGCCCCTTTCTCTGAAGAGCCGCGTGAGCACACGGTGAACTATGGTCGCACCGACCTGGGATTTGATGTCATCGCCAATCATGGGGAGCCCGCGTTTCTCAAATCTCTTTTGCCAGTATCTTTCGCGGGCAATGAACACCGGTATGGCATTTACGAACCCGCAGCCGGCCTCGAGAATCTGCTCCACATACCACTTAGTGGCCTCTTCAGAACCGACAGGCAGATAGTTGACGACTACGTCCGTCTGCGAATCTTTGAGGAGTTTGACTATGTCCGCAGTCGAGCCGGGCGCTTTCTGAATTATCTGCGACAGGTATTTGCCCAGCCCGTCATGCAGCATCCCTCTTTCGACCTTCACTCCCATGTGCGGCACATCACAAAATCTAAAAGTATTGTTCGGCCACTGGTAGATGGCATCCCTCATGTCTTTGCCGACCTTGTTCTTGTCAATGTCGATTGCAGCGCTGAACTCGATGTCGCGAATGTGATAACCGCCAAGGTTGACGTGCATGAGGCCGGGAATGAACTCGTCCTCTCGCGCATTCTTGTAGTAGTGCACTCCCTGAATGAAAGAAGATGCACAGTTACCCACGCCTATTATTGCGACCCTGACTTTTGGCATTGCTGAACCCCCTTATCTGCTTGGACGCTCCATCTTCGTATAGACATGGTAGATTCTATGCAGAGCAGTGATGTGAGTAAGAAGCGCCAGTATCAAAAGACCGGCAGCCAGCGCCGTATGACCGAGTAGCGAACAGATGATCAAAACAGCCAACCGTTCAGGACGCTCCATGAAGCCGACGGTGCAGGTTTCACCGAGCCCTTCTGCTCTTGCTCTAACGTAGCTGATTAGGAATGAACCGACAAGCGCAATAAGAACTAAGGCGACTCCCAACTCAGAGCCGCTCTTGGCATAATGAACTCCGAGTCCGAAGAAAACCGCCCCTTCGGAATATCTGTCAAGTGATGAGTCAAGAAAGGCGCCAGAATTCTTCACGGACGAAGTCAGCCTTGCCATCATGCCGTCGATAATATCGCTGAGTCCCGCGAGAAGTAAGAAGAGGCCGGCGATCCTGACACTGCCGCTGATGAAATAACCGGCGGAGATAAGCGCAAAAATGAAGCCGCCGACGGTCATCCAGTTTGGACGCACCTTCAGGGCGACAAGAAACCTGGCAAGAGGTTCAAGTGACTTCCTCGCCGATTCCTTTACAGATTTCCTGGAAGTCATGCGAATCAGCCTTCCTCCCGCTTGCCCTCAACGACCAGCACGAACTCTCCCCTTGGCTTTCCTTGCGAAGCCCGCGTAAGGCATTCGTCCAGAGTTCCTCTGACGACTTCTTCAAACTTCTTTGTGAGCTCCCTACAGATGGCGATTCTTCTATTGCCGAAGCATGTCCTCAAATCCCCCAGCGTCTGAAGAAGCCTGTGCGGTGATTCGAAGAAGGCCATCGTTCGTTCCTCACAGGAGAGAGATTCGAGCATTCTCAGTCTGGCTTCCTTCTTCCGCGGAAGGAATCCCTCAAAGGCGAATCGATGATTCGGAAGCCCGGCGGCCTCGACCGCGCAGATGAGACTGGAGGCGCCCGGAACCGGCACAATCTGGATATTCTTTTCGATCGCCTGCCTGGTTATTTCAAAGGCCGGGTCTGAGATGCCCGGATTCCCGGCATCGGAAACCACGGCAACGTTCTCTCCGTCCAGCATTCTCTGAACAAGCTCCCTCGCCCGTTCCCGCTTGTTGAATTCATGGTAACTCACCGTCTTGTTCGAGATACCATGCCGGACGAGGAGCGTCCTGGTCTTCCTCGTGTCCTCGCAAGCTATCACGTCGGCTTCCCTGAGCAATCTAAGAGCCCTCAGCGTGATGTCTTCCAGGTTGCCGATTGGGGTTCCAACGAGATAAAGCTTCCCGGCCACTTGACGAGGTTCCATCCTCTGGAAAAGAGATGAGTAACGTAACCGCCACTTTACCACAGGTGAGGAGGAATTGCAAACAAGTCCACACCCGGGCGTTATCACGCCCTTCGTTCGCCTACCTGCGGAGGCAATTCTACTTGATTCGGTCGGGTCGAACTTGCGGGACGAGAGCCGAGTGCTGCCATGGCTGCGACATCTACTCGGACGACACGAGACATAACCAGGCTCTGTTTAGGGAAATTGCCACCGGAATATCGGAAGTGGGCACAGCGTCGAGTGCGTCGACGGCCAGCGCCAGCGCAAGCCTTTTTCTTCCAGACCTTGGTCAGGGGGTGTATGGGTATTCTCTTACGCCGAGCTCAAATCCAATCGAATTGCGACGGCGACAATTCAATATCTTACGCGGCCGCTCGAGCTACTGCCTACTATCCGGGGAGACTGTGTTCAGCTCGACATACAAGTGAAGATAGGCGGTTCGCCGGAGACTGCTTGTGGCAAGAAAGACAGTAGGCTAAAACTCGGGTTCATGCTCACACCTTAGGTTCGGAATGCCGTGGCTTTCCCAAGCCTAAGTTAATCGTTTCTTCATGACCTCGATCGAGTTGTCGGATGTCTGTTTGCGCTGGGCAGTCTCTTCCGGCGGTCAGAACTTCCTCCTACGATGATCATGGTTGGGTTCACTGTAAACCATTGGGGGAGCAAGTCCGTCCGGACCAGTTTCAGAAAAAAGCCAGACATGTCGCACTGCTAATATCGCCAAGCCAGCCACATCGCGCTAGAAATCACCTTTCGCCTCGCTGGCGAAAGAAGTCGGCCGCAGAACAATTCACTCAAGCTTTGTCTCTGATAGACGAAATCAAAGTAGGACTAAGAATTCGGGGTACACATGCTTCTTCCGGTGTATAGGTGTATAATTGTGAAGGGAACATGATGGTAGATAAATCTCTCGTCTTAAAGATGTCCTTCTTGACCGGCGCGCTCTTGTTCTCATTCATCAGTTTGATTGCTCTCAAAGCCCACAGATACCCGCGCTACCGTTCCACCCTAAGCCGGAAGTTTCTGAAGGCCTTGATAGTAATCTCATCTGTTTTTGCTGTGCTATTTCTTCCACTGGTGTTTGTTCAAGTGGTAGTCAGGGGCTTGCCGATTTCTCAATACTGGCAAGATCTTCTCTTTGTTCTTGACCTGGCAGTCTCTGTTGTAGTATTGCTTATCTACAGGAAGGTCTTTTCCGACCGTATTGGCTAACACAGCAAATCCGCTGGAATCTCTGGACTTTCGCCGGATCTCTCATACTCTAGATTTTACAGATAGTTGCCGCATGCTTTATGAGAAGAGGATCTTTGGCGAGCTCTACTATGTCCCCGCCGAGCCCTGCATAGGATTCGATGAGATAGCTTCTTCGCATTTCTTCGAGCTGCTCCATAATTCCGGGTTGATCTCTTTGAAGTAAGTCAGGCTCGAGCAAGAATTCATCAGTGCGCGCAAGATGCGTGAATATGATCCGCGAATTAAACGTCTCGCGCTGCTTCCTAGCTTTAAGACACAACCGAAGATGACAAGAAACAAGATAATAGAGTCTCTTGTTTGCACGTTTGTTAATAAGGGCGAGCGCCGACCTGAGATAGTACTCTGCTCGATAATAGTTTCTTGAGGCTATCATGAAAAGTAGGGCTAGGTGGAATCTTGCCGCCGCATTTGTCGCACTCGCAGATGCCAAGCATTGTAATGCTTCACGGTACTCTCCGAGCAACATATGTATGAATCCTCTTGTATCCATTAAGTTGCCGATGTACTGTGGTTCTCTCGCGTACTTGAAGGCTCGCTTCAGGAATATTTCAGCGTTCTTGGCTGTTTTTCGAATATATTCTGCATCATCTCGACGTTCCATCAGGGCCTGCTCACACAAGAAGTAAGCCTTGTTGTTCAGGGCTAGTGAACAAGTCTCCCCACCTTCCATGGCCAACACTTGATCGTTCAAACTCACAGCATTTGCTAGCTCGCCTTTGACATAGTAGATGTAAACCAGAGTTAACATGTGAAGCGGACTCGCACACGCTCTTTTCGCCCAAATCGCTTGATTCAGAATTGCTTCCGCGTTCTGAACCTCCCCTGTGTTCAGCAATGCCAGAGCCTTCAGGCTAGTAAGGCTAGCCGACGGCTCTGTGACATATCCGCGCTCATATTGATTAACCTCACATATCACTCGTTCGTATTTCTTTCGTCTGAAATAAATTCGACATTTCATCTTGGCCAGTTCTTTCTCGGTTGTTTTCTTTTTGGAGAGAAATCGATAATATGCGTAAACGATCTGCGCCACTATGATAGGCCCCTCTCTGAATAACCTGCAGATTCGGCCTCTCGGTTGCACAGTGAAAGCATCCTCGAATAACTTATTGTCCCTTTTGACAAGTGATTCCAGGGCAATACTTACACGGATGCGATGCACTCCAAGTCCGAGTGAGCCGGATACGAGGAAAAATGAAGCAGTAGTTGTGACTGAATTCGGCAAATAGAGAATAAGAATGAGAGCAAAGGAAAATGTGAACATCAAAAACACTAGAAACTTGGATAATTCTGGTTCAGATCTGAGTCGGACAATTGTTTTTGAAGACAACAAGATTCCAAGAATTGTGCCTAGCATGCCGCCAAGAAGAATTGAAATACTAATGTATGTCCAGCCGTAATTTGACAAACTGCCCGTACGCAATAGCAGTAAACCGAGTGCGCTCGGAAGAAGCACAAGGGACAGGAAGACATTTTTCCGCTTTTGAACCGCCAGGAGCAATCTCACGAGATACACATAGAGTTGCGGACTTCCGGTCTCAAAAAGAAGCAAGAATATTGTCATACAGATCGGGAAACCAAACGCGACAGCTTTGAACGCGAGCAGCGTATCATCAAAATGAAAAACCAATCCGCGGTAAAGACATATCATTAGCAGATAGATTGAGACAAACGCCAGTAGGAATCGCTTAAACCTCTCTAGCTCCACTCGAAGCGAATCCTGTGAAAGCCTCGGCACAGGTCTGCCTCCTTCGGATTCTGAACAAAGAAGAACGGTATTAGTTTGGGGCTACTTTCTCATCTGGGGCCCAGGATCTGGTGCCTTTCGCTGCGATTCTCAATAGACCAAGGAGGACATTCAGCAGTACGAGGAAAGCCGTGAAGAGAATCGCATAGATTGAGGTAATGAAGAAGACTGAAAGCATCAATTGGTAGATCTCCCTCGTCCCCCGAGGTGGCTGCTTCCGATAAAGTCTCACGCAGTGCCAGATGAACAACAATATGACAAAAACATGCAAGAGCCGAAATTCTACGAGATAAAGTAACGTTTCGAAATCTCCATATAATACCTGCCACCAGTGCATCCCAAGGCAGAATAATCTAACCCAAGTATATTCGTCAAGCACTCTTTACAAGTGCCCAATGATCGGGGAGTTCATCAGTCTTTGGATGCTCGTTCTGAATGGAGGACATCTTTTCGTTCAAGTAGGGACACTCGAGTGCCTTTTCGCTTCTATCCCTGGTCACGGACCTGAATAGCGTTCCTTTCCGTTCTTGACTACTCTCCCAGCTATCTTTAGATCGTAGCGTAACAAGCTAGCTATTGATTTCTAATTGTGCATGGCGTATAAATCGTGTATGTCGCGTGCAAGTGCAATCCGAGTGCCCAGAGCCCACTTCCGTCATCCGGAACGAAATCTGCCCCACAGAATACGGCGAATCCCAACTCGTGAAGATCGGTTCACTATTTGGTTTGCCCGGGCCTATCTTGAGCAGGGACGGCGGATTCATCGTAGAACTCGAAAAATCAAGTGTGCATACGCCAGGCAGGTAGTCGTCAACGGGTGCGGAATTGCCGACCTCGTCGTTGTAGCTTGGCCAGCGCGCAATCGAATGCATCATCGTGGCACCATAGAGGAGTTCGTCACAGCAGCTCATCCAACCATCCGAGCATTTGAAATCAAGCTTGATAACTGGCGAAAAGGAATGATTCAGGCGCATCGGTATCGGTACTATGCAAATGCAGCAATCCTGGTATTGCCGGTCAACAAGTGTTCCATAGCTCTTCGATACCTTGAGACCTTTCGCCGCATTCACGTGGGTCTCTGGGGGTTTGATCCCCTGACCAAGCAGATATTTCCTCATTACACCCCACGTCCTTCGGCAGCAAAAGGAGTCAAACATCAGAATCGGTCGCTGCTAGTCATAGCTAGGGCCTCTAGATCTCTGCCAATTCTCGAAATATCCTGACGCTCTCGTTCAGGGTTTGCAGGTACTCTATGTTTGCCTCATAGCCCTCAGAGAATCCATTCAACCGCAGTTCCTCGTAACATTCCACCGCTCGGGAAACATGGTTGTCGAATCTTTCAAGGTCATCGTTGAGGTTGCCAGTTATCAATTCGGCATTGAGAGCACCTAGCGCCTGCCAAGACTGCAAAGCCTCTTCCGTACGGTTTGGATCTCCTCCCTCATAGAAACGGTCGGAAGTAAGTCCATTCATGATGGACCCGACTATCTCAACATATGCTTCTAGCCGATTGATTGTAATTCTGTTCAACAGGCTCTTGCTGAAGTAGCGGACGATCGGTAGTTGTCCCCCAGCCTGTCCCTTGATGTAACGCCCCATCGAGAATACCTGCAGGTTTGACCACCATCCCGTGGCGCCAGCATGACCTCGAGTGATTCCGAGAAGTGGCGTGAGAATATCGGAGCAGCCGTTAATGGTCCTGAATCCATTTAGCGCCAGAGTATAATTGAGCATCATCCAACCGCCGATCACTTCCGGCACCATTATTTCGGACCGGGAGGTGCCGAGGCGCGCGTCGGTCGGTCCAGATCCCACCAAAATATATACTCCCTCGGGCGCTGGCTCGACGGCCGTCAATGCGTTGAGGAAGCTCACATACTCATTCCGATTGATCATCGCGTCCTTGGAAACAGCGATAGTCGTATAGACGGGCAATGTGACCCCCATCTGTGCTGCAACTATCTGAGCTCTACTCACAAACGCGATAGATATTGCGGCTTCAATTGAGTCGAAAGAGTTGCTTACATAAATGTTTGGCGCGATAAGAAGCGAGCAGTCAAGGTCCATCTGCACTCGAAAGGCTTGCTGCAACGTCTCATCAACACTCGCGGTGCCGACAAGAAGGTCATTCCGGCGTCTCTGAACAAAATGTGGCCACTGGTCCAAATACCGCAACTGAGCGTTGGGTGTGCCTACAAAGCTAATCGCATAAAACTCCGGGTCCAAGATTATGTCAATCTGTGGATTCAAGACCCTCAAACCAGCGATCATCTCGCGTGCAGATGCCTGCAACGTAAACCGTGGACTGATAATCACGCCGTCGATAAAACGGTCCTCGGCTGCCCGACGCATTTTATCTGCCGGAGCGTGACCGTGTTGGGCATAGAGTTTCATCACAGTTCCCCCAGCGTCTTGATAGCAACGTCAATGTTTGAAGGGCGGAGAGCGGGCTTCTTCCGAATCATTTGGTCGACTAGTTCGCAAAACTGAAACGGAAGATCCGGCCGATGCTCAGAGAGAGCCTTGGGCTTCATGTATGCAATGCGGTGTAACGTGGTAAAGTCATTCTCTGCTCTGCGTGCGATGGGATGGGTCGCTGCAGCATATTCGTAGACGGTGACCGCTGCCGAATACAGGTCACTTCTATAGTCAAGCATCTCACGAAAGCGGGGTTCGAACATCTCAGGTGCCATGTATGGCAAGGTCCCTTGTCGCATTTCCGGGTTAATGGTGATGGCTGTGCTGTGAAGCTTGAAGGCAATTCCCAGATCAAGCACTACATACGGTCGTCCCGGTACATCAGTGGCAATCACATTTCCAGGCTTGATGTCACGGTGGATCAGTCCGCGTGCCCTAAGTTCTCTAATCACCTCCAACAGACAACGAAACAGCGACCTGCACTGTTCAAAAGTCGGTCTTCCGGCTGATTGAATCAGAGAATGAAGAGTCGACCCTTCCAAGAATTCTTCGCTGTAGACGACGTATTCATGTCCCCCCATTACGGAGGATCGCGGAGTCAAAGACCCAAGCTTAACCAGATACGGCGATTCACACATCCTTAGAGATTCGATTTCGCGTCTTACCCGGCCGAGAATCTCTGAATGAGCCTCCGGTTCATCTTCCTCTCTCGGGATGAAAATCACCTTCAAGGCCTCCTTCGTCCCAGCAATGAAGGCTTCATATACAGCCTTGAACCCCCCCGAAGTGATGAAGCGGATAGCTTCTGCCTCGGATATCATTGTTTCTAACACGGTTGCATCAGGTATATTTTGCATCATTCATCGACCCAATCGGGCTCCCGAGAGTGTATGATCCCTTCCGAATCCCATAGGGTTCCGTTGTTCACGCTCGAGAGATGCAGCAAACCATGCCGTTACGGAGCCGGCAGTTGTCCCGAACGGTTGCCTGCAACGGTCATCATTGGTTGGAGGAGAAAACAGAAGGGTCGTCAAAGTCATTCTCGCTTGTCCCCAGCCTCTCAGCAGCGAATTCTGACGTTCTGGAAGCCGTACAGTCCGGACTCGGTTTCAAACAGCGCGTGTCACGCGATATACTTAATTGTTGTCCATGCTGTGGTCCTTATCCTGTGTCCCTTTTCCCCCTTCTCTCTCCCCTACCTTTCGGCCAAAGCGAACAGACCACTAATCTGGTTGTTCAGCGACAATTAGAATTCCCGGCGTGTTGCCTCATTAGAGAATGTTACCAG